>JANXZD010000393.1 GCA_025355705.1 Bacteroidota bacterium
TCCAGATCCCAGGCAAGTTCACAGCCCGAAACAAATAAATTTCCCCCTTTTTGGAGAAATGATTTTACTTTTGTCTGTTCAATCGTGCTAAATGTTTCATCCACCGTGCTTTCGTCCCCAAGAATATAATCGGCCACAGAATAATCGGTCAACGAAATGATTCCGTCGATCACCGCATCGTTTGTTGCTGATACAAAGGTATATCCATTCGCCCTCACTGCCGACGCATGCTGGCGGATGAAATTGAATGTATTTCCTGTTGATGTCCGGTCAAATCCATTCACGATAAGGATCTTTGCTGCACTAGCATTCGGAATTCCGGCAAGCACTTCGGACACGGCAGAAATTCCTGCAATATTAGAAGCTTTCATTTTGAAATAATAGAGCGAATCTGTTTGAAGTCCGGAGATAACAGGATTATTTGCAGAAAGTGTTGTGGTATCGGTGAATGTTACTCCATCCTTTCCGGAATAGACGATATATTCTGTCGTGTTGGTATCCGATTTTACGACCAAACGAATCGATGTTGCACTTTCAGATTTAAGTCCAAACGATTTTGGAGTGACGGGTGCGTTGCTCTCCTTGAAATAACTCGGCTGCGTCATTGCGCCGGTCTCATTACTCAGCATCGTATACAGTTTCGGATCGGTCAAGATTTGTTTCACATTCATCGTCACACTGTCCACAAGCACTTCAACATTCATCAGCCGCACACCGTGACTGTAATCGACATAACTTCCGCTGTGAATATTCGTCAGCGGCTGGATCGCAACACCGTTCAGCTGATGCCAGCCATAAATGACAACATAGCCCGGTCGTGTTGGATCGACTATTTTATTACTGATGACAACATCTTTTTTCGTTCCACCCATCAATGTTCCGAGCGGCTGAGCGGAAGCGATCCGCTGGTCTTCGATTGCAGTATTATGTAGAATAAATTTTGCAACCTGTTCATTCTCGGTTCCAACAGGAGCATATGTTACCGGCGCAACTTTAATTCCCGCTTTCGAATAAATATCATCTACAAGTTTTGATGTCGGCATTGCTGTACCGTACAGGTTTGCAATTTTCTGAGCCGTCACCGGTCCCATCGGAACACGGCAAAAATCTTCGTTTGAGCCGATACAGAGATAATCCGGCATTACTTCGTAGATAATAGAATGCGGCACCCCGTCGTTATCCGAAAATGTAGATTGTAGTTTAGTGAGCGTCCGCATAAAGTCGGGAATATTTCCTTTGGAGAGTTCGGTATAGATCGCATTTTCTCTCTCTGTGAACGACATGTTGGCAACGCTTGTCATAAATTGAGAACCGGTCACCGAACCAGCAGGTCGAGGTGGAATTTGAACGGGTTTCGGAAGAACATTTCCTGTTTGCACTAAAGAACTGTATGCTCGTGAACCGTAATACGTATAACCGCTTCCTTCCCAAGGAGTTCCTGACAATGATGTTTGTATATAGCCGTTCAGCTCAACCTGAACAGTATGCAGGATCGCTTGCGTTGGATTTTGTTTGAGTATGATCTTTACTCTTCCATTCAATGCAGTGTGAGTGATGAATGTTGCATTGCTGTCGCGTGTAAAAGTAAAATAATTGGAAAGATAATTCACCATTTGTCTCGTACGGTACCATGTTCCTCCCGTTGCACTGACGATCGGCGCACCGTTATATAATGCAATGCTGTCATTATATGCAAGAACACTCAGATGATGATCGGTAGAAGCAAGAAGCCAATCTTTGATCTTCACACCATAAGAATTATCATAATTGTAATCACTGTCGAGAAATGAAATACGTTTAACGATGTCGGGAATAACGCTGACCGCATCCATATAACTAAATGTAAATCCTCCTCCACCGCTGTGACCGGAAAGAACGATGCACGGATTATATTCCGCAAAAATATTCTTTATCGAGTCGACGATCCCTTTAACGAGCGCTGCATTGTTTGCATATTTGCTTCTCCACGTCGGCCAGCTGAGAGGAACTGATGTCGCGTTCGCTTCAAGATAGATTGTGACAAAATTCGTGTCTTTCATTCTCGAACGGATGAATCTTGTCTGCGCGCCAATGTGTTGAATATCGTAGTGCCAGTCATCTCCCGTTTTCAACTTCTTTCCAATGGTCATTTCGATTGTATTTCCATTCGGTAATGCAAAGAACGAAAGCGCTGTTGGATTGGAAGGATTGAACTCAATAATCGACGGTGCGTTAATGTGTATTCTTACTTCTGGATTATAAACGAACGTCATTATTTGTTCGTTAAAATAAGGGCTGACTGAAAAACCAGGCAATGCTGCTATATTTAGCTGTTCTTGAGAAAAGTCCGTTTGAAATATCACAAGGATGAAAAGACAAATTTTTGATATAAAAGATATTCCAATCGTTTTCCCATTGATCAAATTACGTTTCAGCATATCAAGGATCCCTTAAGAGTAAAATTGTTTCATAAAGTTTAAATCACAAGAATGATTTCATAATGTTTAGATTTAGATCTGAAGAAACATACAGTTGCCAAGAAAATAATATTCGAACTTACGAACAGAGAATGTTCTGCAAGGCAGTTTTCAAATCTGAAAAGGAGAATTGATAACCAGAAACCAATAATTTTTCCGGAATTGCTTTTTGGCCGGAAAGAATTACGTTTGCACCTTCACCGTAGAGAATCTGTAATGCAAGATCGGGAACAGGAATCCACGACGGTCGGTTCAAAACATCGCCAAAAGTTTTTGAAAACTTATTCATTGATACCGGGTTTGGAGAGACAAGGTTGTACACACCGTGAAAATTTTTGTTCTCTATTGGATAGAGAATCCCGCGAACCACATCATCCATATGAACCCACGGAAGGAATTGCCGTCCGCTTCCGATCGGCCCCCCTGCAAACCATTGAAACGGCAGGAGCATTTTACCGATTATCCCGCCCGATTTTTCCAGCACTAAACCGATGCGAGGTATTGCAATACGCACGCCATAATTCTCCGCTTCGTGTGCTGCTCCCTCCCATTGTTTCACCACATCGGCAAGAAAATCACTTCCGCCGGAACTCGTTTCCGTGATCGTTTCATCGTTTCTGTCATCGTAAAATCCCACCGCCGATGCCGAGATCAGCAGCGATGGCTTTCGTTCGGCACGCGCAATAGCTTCAACCAATAATTTTGTCGGGATGATTCTGCTGTTCAAAATTTCTTGCTTTACTTTTTCGTTCCATCGGTGTTCAAAGATATTCTTTCCGATAAGATTGATGACGACATCGCAGCCATTCAATTCCTTTGTCCATTCACCTGTTAATCGCGGATCCCAATGAAGATACGTCAACATTGCATTGTTGAATTTTGTTATTCTGGATGCACTTCGAGTGAGAAGAATGATCTGATGTGATTCTTTTGAAAGATGGTGTACCAGACGTGAACCGATAAAACCGGTTCCACCGGTGATGAGAATTTTCATACAGAATTCTATTTAAGAAAAAAAAATTCGAGTCAATTGTTAACGATAATTCTGCTGACGGTTGCAAAGATCGCATCAAAACGATATGGTTTCGTCAACACATCTTGAATACCTTTGCGCAAAAGATCGGAACGCGTAGCGGTGTCCAAAAAACCGGAAGAGACGATCACTTTCACATTTGGATTCATCGCGCGAAGTTTTACAAAAAGTTCTTCTCCTCCCATATGCGGCATTCCTAGATCAGTGATCACAAGCGAGATCGTCTCTTTCTTCTCTGCGTAGATCTTTAGTGCTTCAATCCCATCCGAAGCAGTAAGGACATGATATCCTTCTTCCTTCAGACTCTCATACAGAATATCACGCAGCATTTCCTCATCGTCAACAATAAGTATCGTTTCATTATTCATTCTTACTGTTTCATGTTCTGAGTATTGTACATCCGAAAGCCCAACAGATATCATTGGAAAATACATGGTGAATGTTGTACCAACTCCTTTTTTGCTCTCGACATCAATGAATCCCTGATGCAATTTAACGATACCATGAACGATGGCAAGACCGAGTCCTGTTCCTTTTCCACGCGCTTTGGTTGAAAAGAACGGTTCAAAGATCCGCTGTTGTAACGCTTCATCCATACCGGAACCGGTATCATTGATCGAGATCGCAATATACTCACGTTCATCGGCTTCAGGAAAACGTTCCTTCACTTGTTCGCTCCGAATCAACTTTGTTCCCACGGTCAACACACCTCCATCCGGCATAGCATCCTTTGCATTGAGTGAAAGATTCAGTATCGCCTGATGCAGATGACCCATATCACCCATGACGATTGCAGAAGTATGTTCGATGTTATACTGCACGAATATTGTTTTCGGCAAGAAGTGTTTGAGAAATTCCGTCACTTGCTCCACAACATTGTGAACGGAGACCGGCTGTAACTCCGCTTGCTCGGGACGGGAGAAAAGCAGCAATTGTTTTGAGATTGAGGCTCCTCGATCCGAAGCTTCAATGATCCTGTTGATATAATTTTGAATTGAAGGATTATCTTTCGCTTGACGTTTGATCAGTTCAGCAGTTCCGAGAATCATAGCCAGAAGATTATTAAAATCATGTGCAATACCACCTGCCAACGTGCCGATACTTTCCATCTTCTGCGCCTGCATCAACTGTTGTTCAAGTTGTTTCTTATCGGTGATATCGCGCATCGAACCGTTGAACAGCATCGGTTTTCCCTGATCATCGCGAACCACAACCGATGTCAGTAAGACATGAACCTTCGAACCCCCTTTTACCTTGAAGGTGATCTCGTAATCTTTAACAAAATCCTTTGTTGTAAATTCTTTAATGAATTTTTCCCTCTCGGTTTCAGAAAGATAAAATTCGAAGGCATTATGATTCAGTAATTCATTTTTGTTTGAAAAGCCGAGGATATCCACTGTTGCCGTGTTCACATCCAGAATCATTCCATCAATCGTTGTGATATATATTCCATCCTTTGAATCTTCAAAAAGACGGCGATACTTTTCTTCGCTCTGTCGAAGGTTTCTCTCCGCAAATTTCCGTTCCGATATGTCACGGAAGATCCCTTGCGCAATGATCCGTTTATCATCCAACCGAATGACGCTTGCCTTGATCTCAACGGGAATCTTTTTGCCGGTTGAATCAATCACTTCAAATTCCATCGGATGTTCACCAAGCAAAAGAATCTGTTCGCGAAAAAGTGATTCCGCTTCCTGCGAACGCTCCGGGGGATGGATGAATGATTGATGTTTTCCGATGATCTCGGTACGCGGACGTTTCAACAATTTTTCCGCTTCGGCATTCACGTCAATGATATTCCCTGTCTTTGTATCGGAGAGAAAGACCGCATCTTTTGCGTTTTCAAACAATGAACGAAATCTCAATTCGGATTCAAGCAGTGCATCTTCCGCTTGTTTACGTTTGGTGATATTCTCTTGTGTGGCAAGAAAATGAATGATTTCCCCTCGTTCATTTACAATTGGATTGATAGAGGAAGACACCCAGTACAGCTGACCGTTTTTATTTTTATTGTGAAATTCACCGCGCCATTCTTTGCCGGAATTTATTGTTGTCCATAATTCATTATAATCATCCCCAGTTTTTTCTCTAGAGCTGAATATTCGTGGATTTTTTCCAATCACTTCTTCTAACGTATATCCTGATAGTTCAAGTGCTTTTGAATTAACATACTCTATGTTTCCTTCAAGGTTCGTAATAATAACCGATGCCGGACTTTGTTGCACTGCCTGCGATAGTTTACGAAGTTCTCCCTCTGCCTGTTTGTGTTCGGTGATATCACGAGCGATCACTTGGGCAGCATGTTCTCCTTCAAACAAGAACGGAATCGAGATTACTTCAACTTCAACGGTCGAACCGTCTAAACGAAGCCATTTCTGTTCCTGTGGCGGAACCGCTTTGTTGTCGTACACTTTTGATATTCGTTGCTTCACCAGTTCTTGATGAGCCGGATGAACAAATTCAATGACATTTTTTCCTATCAGTTCGTCACCCCGAGCTGCACCCATTAAACGGATTGCTGATTGATTGACAAATTGAACGATTCCTTTGACATGCACAACTATCGCGTTCGGGGAGAATTCAACCAGTGCACGATACCGTTCCTCGCTTTCACGCAATGCATATTCAGCATTCTTCCGTTCAGTAATATCCCGTCCGACCGCAACAACCACTTTTTTTCCGAAGTAATTTCCCGATGTAAGGCTCACATCTTTTGGAAAAATACTTCCATCACTTCTTTTTCCCCAGAATTCGAAAAATTGCGGTTTCCCGATAAACGCTTTTCGAAATGCTGTTGCAACAGCATTTAAATTATTTTTTTCCGGGGCAGAAAGAAATTCTGCTGTTTTTCCAATGAATTCTTCACGTTTGTAACCGTAGAACCGTTCAGCAGTTGCATTCACATCGAGAAAACATCCATTTTCATCTTGAATGTAAATTGCTTCATTGACGTTATTTATTAGCTCGCGGTAGGTGTGTTCAGAAAGCATTAACTGCTGTTCCATTATTTTTCTTTCCGTAATGTCGCGTTGTGTTCCCCATACACCAAGCCACATTCCGTTTTCAACAATTCCAATCGCATTGTTCAGAAAATATTTTATCCCTCCGTCTTTATCCCGTTCATGAGATTCTTCATCAAAGAACTTATATCCTTTACGGATGAATGTCTTCATATACTCTATGTTATAGGGATCGGATTCTACAAGCAGGCCGCTGATCATTTTTCCGATCGCTTCCTGTGTGGAATGAAAACCGTACATCTTTGCCATAACATCATTACATTCTGCAATGTAACTTCGTTCAAACATCAAACGAATCTGCTCATCAAGTATTAATGATGTTGGAATTGGTACTTTAAAAGCAGTGCGGTATATCCCTTCGGAACTTTGTTCAACAAATGCACGATAACGTTCTTCACTGTCGCGGAGAAGTTTTTCAGCACGCGCTTGTTCCGCAATATGTCCCGTCATCTCAATGTTTTGTTCACGGATCTCCTTAAAGAGACGCGCGTTGGCGATCGCAACAGAGATATGATTTGCAACGGTCTGTACATGTTCAAGATCTGTCTCTGAGAATTCTCTTGGTCCAACTTTGGTAAACAATCCGATAATACCGATGACCGTATGTCCGATCAACAGCGGTGCGCCCGCATATGAAATGAAACCGAACTTGATGTCTTCCTTCTTTAAAGGATTGGCAGGGAAATACGACGAGAATTTTTCATTGATATTTTTGATGGACACTGCACGTCGGCTCACCATAATCTGATGTGCTATGCCGAAATTTGCCGGGATCGATCTACTCAGCTGATCTTCCTGAATACCAATACTCGCTAATAAATTGAGTTGACCCTCTTCAATGATACGTACAATAACAGAATCTACATCGAATGCATGTTTTACCTGTTCGATCATTTCCCGCACCTGTTTTTGTATCGGCAGAGAACCGATCACTTCGCCGGTGACCCGTGATAATAGATCGAGCCGTTTGTTACTATGACTGAGCCTTTCCTCTGATTCTTTTCGATATGTTATATCTCGAAAATTAATAACAACGCCATTTACAGCGGGGTCATTAATAAGATTAGTTCCGGTTACTTCCAGCCACCTCCAACTTCCATTCTTATGACGAAACCGAAGCTGCGAAATAATACTTTCACCATAATGCAACAACAGATCCGAAAAGATCTTTTTATTCTGATCACGATCATCTGCATGGATATACTCAAATGCATTTTTCCCGACAAGATCTTCGAATGAATATCCAAGAATGGAATGTGATGCACCGCTAGTATATTGGATGATTCCATTCCGATCCATAATAGAAAATGATTCGGCGCTCTTTTCAATCAATGCGCGGAATCTTTTTTCACTCTTATTCAATTCATCCTGTGCCTTCCGGCGTTCGGTCACATCTCTAAATGTGAGCACAATTCCTGTGATCTCGCCTGAATCGTCAAAGATGGGAGCGGCAGAATCTTCAATGAATGTTTTTGCCCCATTCTTACCGATGAGAATGGTATGATTGCTCACACTAAGTGGTGTCCGGTCTCGCAATACTTTTGCTACAGGATTGGGAAGGAGTTTTCCGGTATCTTCGTTCTCAATTATGAATACATCGCCAAGCTTTTTTCCCACCGCTTCCTCCTGCTTCCAACCGGTCAACTGTTCGGCAATGACATTCATGAACTTTATGATTCCCTTTTTATCCGTGGCAATCACTGCATCACCAATACTGCGCAATGTTGTAGAAAGCCAGCGTCGTTGTTCTTTCACTTCCGCTTCAGCTTTGTATTTATACATTGCCATATCAACGGTTGCACGAACATCCCGTGCGTCGAACGGTTTCAGAATATAACCGTACGCATCGATATGTTTTGCGCGTTGAATGGTTCGTTCATCAGAATTTGCGGTTAGGAAAATGATCGGAATATCGAACTGCCCAAGGATGATCTTTGCGGCATCAATACCATCCATCGATCCTTTCAGAGCGATATCCATTAAAATAATATCAGGGGGAGAATCATTGACAGCTGCTATTGCCTGCTTGCCGGAAACAACCTCTTCAATGACTGAAAATCCGGCAGAAGATAGGATCGCACGAAGATCCTTCGTAACGATCTTTTCATCTTCCACAATAAGAGCTTTTTTTCGTTTCATCGGATTACAATGATAAATTTAACGTTGAAACAACTGTGTTATTATTTACTATAAGGTAATAATCAATTGTGTCATATCCCATCAAGAAAATCATATCGTTGAAAATCCTTTCCCTGAAAGATATTAACAAGTATTTATCCTGTAATCGTAAATGTCTAGATTTTTTTAGAAAAAAATGTATCTCTAAAATGTGGGTATGCAGCAACGAAAAATAAAACAGTTTTTCCCAAACCAAATGAATTGAGAATATTTCTTA
>JANXZD010000405.1 GCA_025355705.1 Bacteroidota bacterium
GCTCGAATACGCAATGCAAACGAGAGAGAGAATTGATTTTCTGACGTTGAATATGTTTCAGTCTTAAAACCATCTCCATCTCTACCGTCAATATTTGAAACACTGGAATTGATAATACCAAACGCAATACCGGCATTGGTATCAAGCGGCATTGAATAGAATAATGTATTGAGGTTACGGTCTAACGTTAAAATCCCATAAGAAAGGGAGACGGTCTGTTGCTTCAATAGTGCCACGGTTGCTGGATTATAATACCCGGAATTTTCTCCGGACTTTACTGCTGTCATTGCATTTCCCATTCCCATTCCTCGCGCACCAAATCCCAGTCTGGAAAATGCGCCGGCAGTTCCTTCAAGTTGCGCAGAAGCAATGGTTGAAATAACGCAAACTATCGAAATTATTATTTTAAATTTATTGAATAACAAGAATTTTTCCCCAGCGTGGTTCGTCGTTGTCAATTACGATTTGATAAAAATACACTCCATTTGTTACAAACGATCCGTCTTGTTTTTTTCCGTTCCACAGTTCATCATGTTCGCGGTTTGCTTCTCGGAGGACATTCTGGACCGGAGTATCGATTAGGTTCATTCCAAAATTAAAAATTCTGATTGTCACTTTTGCGGTTGCAGTTTTTCTGGTGTTATAATGGATCCGAACAACTTCATCATCAGGTGCAAATGGATTTGGGTACGCATATGTCTCAGTTCGCGATGATACTGGTTGTGAAGCGTGGGATATTGTCCAATTGCTCCCAAAATAATTCGTTGAATTATCAATTGTCGTAACTAGACCGTCGCTTCCGCCAAACCACGCAGTATCTCCTGAAGAACCCGCAGAAAAGAACTTTGATTGTGTATATCGCTGACGAGTCACTTTATCGTAGATCGTTCCTGTTTGTGTCCAGGAGATCCCAAAATCCTCAGAACGAAAAACACCATTGTCAGTCGGAATATAAATGATATTATTTTTAAAACCGAAATTGTGTGCAAACTCACCAATTAATGTCTGTTTCCAGCTCAGACCGCCATCCTCAGAAAAACTGACACCTTTTTTTTCTGTATTATCAGATGCAGCGACTGTTGCCGCCCAAATGATATTTTTAGAAATAGTTTTTTGTTTTCCTAAGGCAACCACAAAATTACCTGAGATAGGATTAACCTGTGTTTGTTTACTGAATTTTATCCACGAAACTCCGCCGTTTGTAGTTTTGTTGATTCCACCCGCTGTTCCGATCCAGATTGTTGAATCATTCTCTGCTAACACAGAGAATGCACGGTGATTTAAATTATTTTGAAGACCAAGCGCACCGCCGGATGGGGAGAGATCAAAAACCAAAGAATCATTGGGACCAATTGAAGTGAGATTGTCCGGCGGGATAATTACTCGCTTCCAGGTAGTACCATTGTCTGTTGATCTGCGAGCCATTCCCGCAAACGAACAGACCCAAACGGAGTTACCGGCAATGGCGATATCATACGTGATATTATTAATTGCGGTAGTAATTCCTAATGCACGGATCAAACTTTTTGAATTAAAAAATACTGTGTCAATATTTTTTGAATCAACAGGTTGAGCAATCACTTTCCACGTTGTTCCGCCATCTGAAGAATATCGAAGTCCGCTTCCTTCAGGCAATGACTGTCCGTCTTTATCGATTGAATGCGCAGTTGCAACCCAAACATCTTTACCTCGAACTGCCAAGGCAGAAATATCTTCTTTGCCAAACTCCGGAGTATTATAATAATTTTTCCAACTTTGTCCGCCGTCGGTCGATCTGCTGAGACCTTTTGCTGTTCCAAGCCAAATCGTATCGTTATTAATTACAATATCAGTGATGGTATTGCTTAATTGTGGTGATACTGTTCCATTAGTTTGTGAAAGCTGAAATGAATTTTCAGACAGAATATGCGATTGTGCAAAAAGCATTTCGCAATACATGAACCAACTCAACAAGAGGAAGAAGCGTTTCATTGTATGAAAATCCTTTTGCTGATGACATTTGAATAAGCACCGGATTGATCTCGAGCAGCAAAGATAAAATCACGGTACGTATTGCGCTGCGTAGAGTTAAAGACCGGGATTAATATCGAATATACCCCATCATTTGCAGTACTATCTCCACTGGTAAGTCCGAATTGAGGAAGTATGGTATTCCCTCCATCGTCCGATAAAAAGTATGTTCCAGCAGTAGTTGAATCCGGACGCTGAGATGTTAATATCACATTAACAATATCATTCAATCCTTGTGGATCCGATACACCAAGCGTCAATCTAATAATATTGACGCTATCAGCTGTATTGGGAACTCGAACTGTATCTGGTGACGACAGAGTAAAAATGCTCGGCGGATTATTGGTTGATAAACTGATCTTCAGAGGTAAATTAAATGTATTGCTTACAAATCCTTGTCGATCAATTGTAGAAAATTGAAACGTATAGATCCCAATGATTGACTTTGGGAGGGACAAATTAATGGCGGAATTGAATTTTCCATCTCCTGCGTTCACATCAGGAAATACACCATTGTCTTTTAATGTTCCTGAAGTGAATAATTTCCCTGACGGGGAAAAAATATTGTAATTTACAGAGACAATATCATTCAATCCGTTGTCATCTGTCGCATAGACATAGCCGTTAATGGAAACATCAACAGTTGATCCGGTAAACTCGGGTTTGCCAAAATCTAATTTATCTGGCGCTATACTGGACTCCAGTATAGAAGGGGGGATCTGCGTATCGATCACAGTGCTATTTTCCGGAAGGTTACATCCGGCAATTGCTACAAGAGAAAAAATGATTAGTACAATGTAATTTCGTGTCATATCAAAAAAAAACCGAGGCTTTATCCTCGGTTAAGAATAAAGCATTCTGTAGTAAAAAAGTTGTTCGTTTGTAATTGTATTGTAAATCAGTAGTATCGAACTTTTTCTATGCAGAATGCTCTTCTATTGTTGTTAAAATCTAATTAATGATAATGAAAAATGAACAGAGAGTCAATTGAAAATCACATGGAGAACGGCGATGGTGTAAAGCACACCACCAGTATTCCTAACGTAAGCCAGCCGACAAATTTTCTCTTTGGATCCAATTCTGTTTCATCTTCCACGGGCGGGTGATAAAGCTTTACAATAAAGAACAATATTAACGTCCAAAAGATCCAGCCAGACCAACCGATTGAAGATTGAATTCCAATAAACGGAAGAAATCCTGCGGTTCCGATCAAAAAAATTATACCAAAGGCAACATTCGAGACCAACTTGTGTCGACTTCCAAACATCGCGTATGAAAGGTGACCGCCATCTAATTGACCGACAGGAATTAAATTCATTGCCGTAACAAATAAACCGAACCATCCCGTACACAAGAATGGGTAATGATACATCTCTGACATCGGAGGAATAAAATCAGTTGCACCATTTGGGATTATGATCGAAAAAAAATCATAGAGCAGGGAATGTCCGAATGCTAGGCCGATTCCTTGGTCGGGAATTTTGAAGTAATCCGGATGGATCCTTACAATGAACTCTTTTTCCGGAAGATGTGTGAATCCGTACAATAAAATTCCAAGTGTTGCAATAAAACCTGCAATTGGTCCTGCAACACCAATATCAAACATTATTTTTTTTGAAGGAACAGCCGATCGAGTTTTAATAACAGCACCAAATGTTCCAAAGTTTAAGAAACCCGGAAGCGAGGGGGTAGGGATAAAGAACGGTAATGTTGCATCGACACCATGATATTTTGCTGCAAAATAATGTCCGAATTCATGGCACGTTAAAATGAAAAGAATTGCAAAGGAATACGGTAGCCCAGAAGTGAAATTATAAAGATCGAACGGATCAAGATTAAGCCACGCCACACCGGCAACAGTTGTTGTAAAGAACGTTGCAATAAATAAACTGAGATGCAGAAAAATTTTTCTAAATGTCATATTCAAAAATCCACATTAAATCCGAAACCGGAGTATTCATCCTTCCGGTCATAGTACTCACCGTGAATGCTGTTCCCCGAATGGTAAATAAAAAATAGCTGAGTTCCGCGGTCGTTCCAATCACCGATCTTTGTACCAAATTGTAATTCATGCCTTGGACGTAAACCGGTTGCTGTGAATTGATATGCCGCATATCCATTGAATCGTGTTGAAATTTGGTGATGGTATTCTAAACCAAAATATCCATTGAAAGTTGTTAACGAAGTTGGATCGATATGCCACAAATAGATTGCTCCGATATATCCGCGAAAACTGTTGGTCGGTACGTATCCAATTGTCAGATCAAAGAATTCTCTGCTGTATACTCGAGGATTCAAACCATCCTTCCACGTTCCTGAAGTTCCATCAAAATGCCCGTCTGCAAAATGAGCACTAATATGACTCAGCCGTAACCGCGATGACAATATACCGGTCTTCAGGGTGTCAACAAAATTTGTATTAAAGCCAAAGAGATAATCCACTGCATCCACAGGGAAATGAAAATTCTTTTCACCGCGGAGAAGAGTGTACGTAAAAAAATCAGTTCCTATTGATAGATGTTTTTTGGGATCGTCAAAGTTATATTGTATCAGATCTACGGAATTGCCAATATCAAGTCTCAGTCGATTATTATTTGCATGCCAGAGAAGACCCATTCGCGGCTCAAAAGTATTCGCAACAAGCGGCTTAAAAAGCAGAGCAGCGGTGGTAAATGAGAATCCTGGTTCAGTTGAATGTGCAAAGGAGGATAGAATGATCGTGAATAAAAAATATTTTTTCATCTCGGCCGGATCCAGATCGGGTTTGTATAACAAAATCCATCACGGTCAATTCCGTGAGCGTTGTGAGTAATTAATTCAGCTCTAATATACGAAAAGTTCTCAGCACGATACCAGTTACTGATGGTATGAATAGAATATGGATTGGAGAATTCCTTCACCTCAAATAATTTTTGTTCATTCTTTCCGATCACTCCATGGAATATTTTGATAGAGAAAAATTTCCCGAATTCTCCCGTTGTTTCCGCGTGTAGTTTTACAACAAATGTGTTCCCTGTTACCATTTCGCCGATCTTTCCAATATCTGGTGAATCGGTCTCAAGTTCGATGACCAAAAGAGGTCCATTTGTCACAACGGTTCGTCCTTTACCTATAGACTCTATAATTGCAGATTCTGAGATCTCGTGAGTGAACACCGCTGTTTTCATCTTACCAAAAATCTGGTTTTCACTTTCACGAAACGATAGCATCGGAATGCTTATTTGAACAAAACGGTTGAAATTTCCGTGTGCATCATTTCCCGCAAGAAGGAATTTTTTTTCACCTCGTCTCAACATCCATTTCCAAATATCCATTCCTCGAAAAAACGCTTCAGATGTTTCTCCATTCAGGATCTGAATGCCATTGAGTTCTTTTTCAGCCATATCTGCTACCGCCCACTCTCCGCGCTTTAATAACAGCCGCTGGAGAAACGGAACTTCTTCGGTCGGGTGGGAAGCATAGGTTACCACGTTCTTCTCTTTTAACATAAGAATTTCTTGAATCGAATATTCACTTTGAGTTTTGAACCATTTTTCACCGCCGTCACCGGATCCGTGAAAAAATTTTTTATTTCCAAACAATAAAAAATGAACATTGTCATTATTGGAATTTGTACAAGAAACTTCTTCACCGCGAAGAATCGCAAAACCATTCTCCCGTAAGTTGACTCTATCAATTTCAAATTGTAGTTTTTTCCATTTTGGTAGATTTGGATCATTCAAAAGATAATTGTCGATCGTATCGTCAAGATCATACGAATGGTCCGTTACGCCGAAAAATGAAAGCCCCATTGCTCTGCATAATTTAGGTGCCGCTGAAATTGGTGACCCAAATTCAACTTGATCTTCGGTATATGTTGAATGTGTATGTGCATCTCCGTAGATCCAATTATTGATGGCAGGCAAATGTGTCTTTGAACGAAAGAACTTTAGTGGTGTTTTAGAAGTGAATCGATGATTGTTATTTCGAGTGACGTGCAGTTTGCCGTTCTGTTTAGTAACGATCTGAACATCACCATACATCAAGCCGAATGTCGAAGCAAGGCTTCCGTGGAAAGGAATCTCAATTATTTTATTCCAATAATGAGTAGAGAGTGATATTCCCGGTGAGAATTCAAAGGTATGTGAATATATTTTTTTTGCACTTTGAGTGAGTGTGACTTTAACAGACAATAATTCGATTGGATAGATATGTGCGTCTTTCACAAGAATCATGATCGGATATGGCTTATCCGGATCTAACCGATGCGGCGCATCGGCAATGATCTCAGGTTCAGATTTTTTGTATAAACTGAAAAAATATTTGAGGCGATAATGTGTTTCAGCGTATAGAAAGAATGGGAAAAGGAACATTATGATAGTGAGTGTAATAAGTGATCGATTCGTTGCTGCAAAATTGAATAATCATTCTGCAGTTGAGAGAATCCAGAATATGTATTGAACAGTTTCACTGCTCGTTGTAATGAGAATTCATGTTGAAGCTCAGAGTAACAGACATGCTGTTCTTTCAAACGTCGTGCTAAATATTCCTGTTCTGTTTGTTGCGGTGTCGGAATAAAGATAGCACTCGCACCAAGAAATGACAAGTCCATGACAGTGCTGTATCCTGGCCGAGAAATGACAATATGAGCTGAGGCAATTGCTTGTGATAATTCAGACGATGTTAACGAACTGACAACTGTTATTGAATCCGTCAGTTTCATTTTGAAATTTTTTTCCGGAGTCCCTTTTACGATCAATGTACGGAACGATGTTGCTTTAAGTTGTGATGTTATTATTTCTTCAAATATTGAGCGTTGTGGCTCTGGGCCTGATAAAATCACCAGCACATCTAATTCTTTTCTCATTCCTTCCAACTTTACCAACCGTGATAACGGACCAATAAAAAAAGAATTCTTCGGTAATCGTGAAGAGTGCGAAAGCTCCCCGCTAAGATTTTGTCCGAACTCAAAATCAGGGATCCATACTTCGTTGAAGTTCTTTATCAACCGTCTATTACCAAAATCAACAATTCTTTGCCCCCATCGGATAAAATCTGAAAGCAATATTCTTAATTGATGAACGATATAAATTGAAGGAATGGATTTCGAATATGCTCCCCAGCGATTATCCGAGATGATTGCATCGATCGCTAAGTCCTTAATGATATTCTTTAAGAATTTATGCTCGGCCGATATTCCTTTGAATAATGCTGGAAGTTGGCGGAACATTGTCCACGCCATATTTTCATTGACAGGATAATCAAGAGTATATCCTGGAAATCGAATATGTTCGAGATCGGGAAACTCCTTTTTGAGTAATTCAGCGGGACGATTATCTGCCGCAATAATGACCTCAACATTTTTTGCGATCAATTCATTGATGATTGGTACACAACGAGTTGCATGGCCAAGACCCCAGTCTAATGGAGCGATCAGAATCCTTTTCCTTTTCATCGAATCGCTCCAAATTCAAACCCACGTTGCGTAATTTTTGGAATGATATCCTCAAGAACAGAAATAATTTTATGTTGCGTGAGATCATTATCGTGAAAAACAAGAATTGATCCATCAGTAAGATCTTTTAGTGCATTGTTTACAATTCGTTCATTTGTCCAGTCGTGAAAATCACCGGTTAAACAGCTCCACATAATTAAAAAAAGTCCAAATTCACGCGCTACGGCAATGGTATTCCAAGAAAAGAAACCAAATGGTGGGCGAAATAATCGGATTCTTTGAGGGATCAATTGGGACAATACTTGTACTGTGAGTTCTATTTCTTTTTTTGTTTGTTTTTTTGAGAACGCAAGTATCCGTGAATGATTGAACGCGTGAATTCCAATTGAATGTCCTTCGGCTGAGATTCGTTGTACAATTTCCTCTCTTCCAACGATGTTCTGACCCGATAGAAAAAATGTCGCTCGAACAGAATATTTTTTTAACGTATCGAGGATCGCCGGAGTTATTGCATGGGGTCCATCATCGAACGTGATGAAAATTTTCTTCCCTGGCATTCTCCACATCATGGAAGGAAACAGTATTCGATGGACTATTCCGGTATGTGTAAACATCTACGCTGTTTCCTTCTTCAGTGTTTGCTCTTTCCATTTGAATGAGAAGAAATACCCTCCAATTGTTGCGATGAGAACAAAGGGAATATGGATCAAAGCAGTCGGAAGAAAATATTTCATTGTGTTGTTCGTGCGCGTCATCATTGTAAAACGATTCATGATCAAATAATCAATTGAAAATTTTCCGACGACAACAAGCCAAGGAATGATATTCCATTCAATCACCGTTAACGGAATCGTTACTGCAAGTCCTACAAACATGATGAACGTGCAGATCATAAAAAACATCATATATGCAGGATAATATGCTGTTTGGCCTACCCACCGCATTCTTTGGTGTAGAACTTCTTCCCAAGTAGAAACAGCGTGAGTTGAGATCGTTGCTGATTCCTCAAAAGCAAATCGCGGTTTCCATTTTCTGCTCTCAACGATCTTTTGTGCAAGGAGAGAATCATCTCCGGTGTTGATGTGTGTTAGTGTCTCAAATCCACCGGATTCGTCAAATGCATTTATTCTAAATGCCATATTGCTGCCATTGCTCACAAGAACTCGTTTCATTCCGATCGCACCTGCAGCAATTGCTGTATATGAAATAAAATCTAAAAACTGGATTCCCCAAAATAGTGATGAGAGCTGTTTATCCTTTGCATAGACAGTTAACCCTGTCACGATTCCGACATTCGGTTCGAAATACGAATTGATTGTTGAAATCCAACCTGGGGGCGCAATACAATCAGCATCCGTCGTAACAATGATCTCGCTTGAAGAGTGTTGGATACCGCTCGTAAGCGCTCTGATTTTAGGTGAGCGAATTATCGAGGCATCATCAGATGACAGTAACGTAACACTGAATCCGGATTGGAGTGAAATTTCTTTAACAACGTTTGTTGTATTATCAGTTGATCGGTCATCGATAACGATGATCGAAAACTTTTCCCGTGGATAATTTTGAAGGAATAATGATCGTAAACACTTTCCGATATTATTTTCTTCGTTCCGTGCCGGAATGATTATAGTTATTGTGTGTTTAACATTGTTTGTTCCTTTTTTCAACATCCCAAGTCCAGTATAAAAGGAAAATATTTGTCTGCCGTAGACAAGTAAAAGAAGACAAAGGAGATAAGAAATATATTCAATTAAATGCTGCATCATTTCCTTTTTAATTTCATTACAAGCAAAGCACCAATTGCGGTTGGTACGATAACATTGGCAAACGACATAATAATTGATGCATTAAATGCAATGGCTGTATTGAGCCCCATCGTTCGAAAGAAAAAAACTGCGGTACTCTCACGCACTCCTAAATCGCCAAATGAAATCGGAAGGATGATCGCTTTAACAAAAAGAACGGATGCGACACAGATTAATGCATCGGTGAATGAAACGGGACCGAAAGCATTTGCGAGGAAGTAATACTCTAGTAATATTACAATGTATAAAAATAGAGTCAGAGAAGATAAGACCCAAGCATTTTTATTGCGAAATACATTTTCTATTAATTCAATCATTTCATAAAAACGATGTTCCCGAATGGAAGCCGGAAGCTGTGTAAGTAGTTCTTTGATCTTTTCTGGATACAAAAAAGTAACGATAATCACTGCCATTACCGATGTGATAAGATATCTATACCAGGGATGCCACATGTCAGTATAGTATCTTGCAATAAACATTGTCAGACCTGTCCCACCAATAAGCACTGTTAATGCAGCCCAATATAATTTATCAACAAGTGTAATTGCTATGACATGGGATTTTTTAACGTTCGGGTGACTTGCTATTCGGCCGGCAAATTCTCCAAGTTGAGCAGGGGTGAAAAATCCAGCCATAAATCCAACAAAAAAAGATGTAAATGTTTCTTTGTTAGAAATTTCTTTTGCAACAAGCCGTAAGAGATATCGCCAACGATAAAAATGAATAACCAACTGAAAAACTGCAAGCGATATTCCGATAGTGAGGTAATAAGAATTTGCATTTTTGAACGATTTGACAATTGCATTAATATCTAAGTAATAGAGAAGCCCACATAATAACGCTATCGAAATAATGATCTTGATGATTGCTGAAACGACAGGATTGTGATAGAATTTTTTCATCGATTGGATGTTCCTTTCCAATCGAATGTTCGGATAAATCCTAACGGCGCAATAAAAAATGAATACAAGACCAATAGCGATTCATCGATCAAAAATTCCATAAGAGAAAACTCTTCATGAAAAACATCTTTACCTTTTGTAATATACAAAGCGTCAACGTTGAATTTGATCAATAATGCAATCAGTGAAATAAATGGTGTAAAGAAGAAACCAATAAGGATACAAAGGTGAAAGAGATGGACAGACGAAAACGCCAGCTTGATCTGTGTGGAATAATATTTACTTGCAGAAACATGTCTTGTGCGTTGATTGACAAATTGAGAAAAGGAAGTTGGCGGAAGTGTCCGGACATAACTTAACGGAGACGCCATATACCGAATGTTCCAATCCGTTTTCTTTTGCACCAATTGTAAAAAAAGGTCGTCATCGCCACTGATAGATTTTTTTATTTCTTCGAATCCGCCGATTTCATTATAGATCGTTTTACGGTATGAAAAATTTCTTCCGGTGCACATAAATGCATTTTTCAATTCGATCGCTGATGCCGCAATCAAGGAATTCTTATATTCTTCGTACCGTAGAAAAGAATTTACGGTTTCAATACCATACGGGCTATATCCGGCAACAACCCCGACATCGTTGGTGTAATGTTTTGAGATCTCATTCATCCACTGTCGAGGAACAGTACAATCAGCATCAGTGAACGCAAGAATTTCGAATGATGCCTGTTCGATTCCGGTATGTAATGCATTTTTTTTATGCGGCATATCGGTCTTGTTTGATTCTATGGTGATTAAACGAACATGAGGATGCTGACGAGAAAAATTTTCAACGATTGAAGCCGTTGAATCTATTGACCGATCGTTCACAACAATGATCTCGAACTTATTCGAGGGATATTCTTGATTGACCAAAGATTGAAGTAGATTACTGATTGATGTTTCTTCGTTTCTTGCCGCTACTATAACTGAGATTGATTGTTGTTCTTGTGAAAACTGGTTCTTGAAAAGTCTGGTCAGTCCTTTCCAAAGAGATGAATATATTGCAATATAGATAAGGCAAAAAGCGATGATCGATCTGAATAATATTGATTCTAGCATATACTAAAATAAAGAAAATGGAGGGGAAGTCCAAAAAGGGAAATCAAAATTAATCTATAAGTGAGAAAATAATAAAGATAGTGTGAATGTTTCTTGCTTATACACCGTTCATCTTCTATATTCAACAAGAAAAAATAGGGAATTTATGAAAAAACTTGTCATCGGAATTGCCGGTGGTACCGGTTCAGGGAAAACTTCTGTAACAAACAAAATCCTAGAGCGGATTCACCACACACAAAACGTCGTTGTCATACAACACGACTCGTATTATAGAGATTTATCCACATATAATGGTAAAACACCGGATCTTATAAATTTTGATCATCCGGATTCGCTTGAAACTTCATTACTTGTTGAACATATCAAAGATTTGCGGAAAGAGATTCCAATAGAACAACCGTTGTATAATTTCACTACCCATTCAAGAATGAAAGAAACACGTCATCTTGAACCAAAAGACATCATAATTATTGAAGGAATTCTTATCTTTGCCTCATCCGAGCTTCGGGAACTGATGGATATTAAGATTTTTATTGATACCGATGCCGATGAACGATTGCTCCGGCGCTTACGACGCGATATTCTGGAACGGGGAAGATCAATTGATTCCGTCATGAAGCAGTATGTTACCACTGTTAAACCGATGCATTTAGAGTTTGTTGAACCGAGTAAGCGATATGCAGATGTGATTATTCCTTCGGGAAGTGAAAATCTGGTCGGTATTGATATGGTTGCAGTGAAGATCGAAACAATGCTTAAATAGTGTGTTTTGGATCTAAATTATGCAGATTATTTATAATTAT
>JANXZD010000534.1 GCA_025355705.1 Bacteroidota bacterium
CATTTGCATCATTAGAAAGCGACTATGTGCAGAAGTTTATCGAATCTAAAAAGTTAAATATCTCTTACACAACTCAAAAGGGAGACATTATTTTCACAGCTTCTACTGATGAACTACAGCAATTAGTTATGCAGCTTGTGCTGGATGATAAGGCATTCCCAAATCCAACAAAATTGATCCGTGTAAAATGAACTGAAGAATTGTATCTTATCAATGCATAACCTACTAAGGCTCTTAACAAAGAATCCTTTCAAGAATTGAAAATGATCAAAAAAATAAACCATATCGGTATTGCAGTAAACAGTCTAGGATTGTCATCCGAAATTTTCTCAAAATTATTTGAACAGTCCAACCCGCATACTGAAACCGTTGCCGAACAGAAAGCAACAATTTCATTTTATCCTGTCGGTGATAGCTCATTAGAGTTGATCGAATCAACGGCGAGTGATTCGTCAATTTCTAAATTCATTGAAAAGCGAGGCGAAGGGATTCATCATATTTGCTTAGAAGTTGATGATATAAAATCCGAGATTGTGCGATTAAAGAACCATCAATTCCAGTTCGTGAATGATGTTCCTACCGCAGGCGGTGATGGATATTGGGTTGTTTTCCTTCATCCAAAATCAACAAATGGTGTGTTGATTGAGCTGTGTGAAAAAATAAAGTAGTTATATTGCTCTAAATACAAAAAAATCTCGCAAAGTCGCAAAGCTTACAAAGAAGAAAAACTTGGTGGTCTTAGCGTCTTTGCGTGAGACAGAAAATTAGTTTAGAAATTCCCTAATTCCATGGAAAACAATCCAATACAAATATCATTTGTTGACAAGGTAAACGTGCAGGACAAACTGGCAGGATTACCAACGAGTCCGGGTGTGTATCAATTCAAGAACAAAGAAGGAGTTATTCAATACGTCGGGAAAGCGGTCAATCTTCGAAATCGTGTGCGGCAGTATTTCCATACGTCACGCAATCACGAACCTCGCATCGCATCAATGGTTTCAAAAATTTCCGACCTCGAGATCATTACGACCGATTCTGAAGTTGAAGCACTCATCCTTGAAGCAAATCTCATTAAACTTCATAAACCGCGTTACAACGTAAATCTTAAGGATGATAAATCGTATCCATACATTGTGATCACAAAAGAACCGTATCCAAGAGTATTTGTAGCACGGAGATTCAATCGAAAAACGGTGAAAGTATTCGGTCCTTATACAGATGTTAATACGATGCGTGCTGCATTAAAAACGGTTCGCGATATTTTTATGATCCGTAGCTGCAATTATTTGATCAATGATGAATTTATAGGAAAGAAAAAAACGCGAGTGTGTCTCGACTATCATATAAAAAAATGTGAAGGTCCGTGTGAGGGATTGGTCTCTGAAGAGCGATATAACGAAATGATCGATCAGGTTGCGAAAGTGCTGAACGGGAAGAATACTGCCGTCGTGGAACGTCTTCAAGATCAAATGAAAACATCTGCGGGAGAAATGAAATTTGAAGAAGCAGCAAAATATCGAGACCGTCTGAAACAATTGGAGATCTATTCGTCAAAACAAAAAGTGGTTGATGTAGAACTTCGAGACCGAGATATTGTTGCCGTTGCAGCGGAAGACGACGATGCATGCGGAGTGATCTTCAAGATACGGGAAGGGAAAGTTATCAGCCGCCAACATTATTATATGAATGGTGTTGAAGGGAAGAGCGATAGCGAGATCATCGAAACGCTGGTTGAGCGGTATTATTTGGAAGCGTTGGATATTCCCAAAGAAGTCGTTCTTTCGTATGACATAGAATCGAGAACGATTGTTGAGCAATGGCTTTCGTTGAAACGAAGCGGCGGAGTTTCATTTCACATTCCATCGCATGGAGAAGTTGCAAAACTGCTTGAGATGTGCAAAAAGAATGCGAAATATCTTCTTGATGAATTGAAGCTTCAAAAGTTAAAACAAAAAGATTTCATTCCCGCTGCTGTTCGTTCATTGCAACGAGATTTGCGCATGGAAAAACCTCCGCGTCGAATTGAATGTTTCGATATCTCGCATTTTCAAGGGACTGAGACTGTGGCATCGATGGTAGTGTTTGTTGACGGCAAACCAAAGAAAAGTGAATATAGAAAATTTAAGATCAGAACCGTTGCTCCTTCTGACGTGAATGATTTTGCAAGTATAAAGGAAGTTATTTTTCGACGGTATAAACGTGTATTGGAAGAAGTCTTGGAAATGCCCGAGTTGATAATGGTTGATGGAGGTAAAGGGCAGCTTTCGAGTGCCCTGGAATCATTACAAGAATTAAAATTAGAGAATCATCCAATCATAAGTCTTGCCAAGCGATTGGAAGAAGTATTTGTTCCGCATCAAAGCGATCCATTGCCAATTCCAAAATCGTCATCTGCACTAAGACTACTTCAACAAATCCGTGATGAAGCACATCGGTTTGCCATTACATTCCACCGATCGTTACGTGATAAACGAACATTACAGACGGAATTAGACCTTATAGAGGGTGTTGGGAAAAAGCGTGCAAAAGAACTACTTGAAGTGTTTGGCTCTGTTCAAGGGGTGAAATTTGCAACATCCGAGCAACTTTCAGAGGTCGTTGGTGAAAAGACCGCACAAAAAATTCAAGAATATTTTGTTACTGATGATGTTCCGATCGAACAATTATCTCCACAGCAATAAACTACAATTCTTCTACAATTTTTCTACTATCAACAATTTTTCAGCAAGTTTTCGTTGTTTTTAAGGGGTATTTCGATTATCTTTTGTTTTACAAAGACTAAAATTTCATCATTTCATAATATTTTTTGCAGTAAGGAGTTATAACGCAGTATGGGTATAATGACAAGAATGCGAAACAATATGCCGGTTATTCTTATTGGACTGGTTATTGTTTTTATCATAACGATTGTCTTTGAATGGGGCATGGATTATCTCGGGATGTCTCGACAATCCGATACCGTCGGAAAAATTGAAGGCAAAAAAATCTCCTATCAACACTTCTCTGAATTAGTTCGTGAACAATCGGAACAGTATAAGAAACAGAGTCAAAAAGATCCCGATGAGAATATGACGCGTCAGATCCGTGAACAAGTTTGGAATAATCTTGTTACACAATCACTTCTAGATCGAGAAACAAAACGTGCCGGAATTACGGTTAATGATCAAGAGATCATTGATTGGGTCCGTGGCGAGAATCCGCCGGAATTTTTGGTGCAACAATTCCGCGATTCAACAGGTAATTTTCGCAGAGATGCTTATGATCAAGCATTGAACGATCCAAAGAACAGGGAAGTTTGGCTTCAGGTAGAAACTGCGTTGCGACAACAGCGTCTTGCAGAAAAGATGCAAAGCGTAGTATTTGCTTCCGTTCGAGCAAGTGATGGAGAAATTCGCGACCGATTCATTGACCAGAATTTAAAAGCGAATATCCAGTATGCGTTCTTCGATCCTGATAAATTTGTTGATGATAATACCGTTACACTTTCTGATGAAGATATTAAGAAAGTGTACAATGAAAATACCGACGAATTCAAACAACCGGCAATACGCAAACTGAAATATGTGTTATTCAATGATCAAGCATCGGCAAAAGATTCAGATGAAGTCAAAGTTGAGATCAGCAGTATCCTGCAACGGATCAAATCCGGATTCGATTTTATGGAAGTTCAAAAAGATTATGCAGAAACATCTCCGAAGCCCGCATTCTTTAAACATGGTGAATTGACCCAAGAAAAAGAATCAGCAGTATTCTCCGCAAAACTTGGTGAGATTGTTGGTCCTATTGCAGATTATGAAGGACAGCATCTCTTTAAAATTATGGAGGAGAAGAAATCAAACGATGCTTTTGTAAAGGCTCGTCATATTCTTTTGAGTGCTGCTACACCTGAACAGGAAGCA
>JANXZD010000032.1 GCA_025355705.1 Bacteroidota bacterium
AATTTGATGCTATTGCCATCCTGTTCGAACTGCATAAAGCGATGCAGCAAGATGAGAAGATCGGAAAAGAACATTTCTCCGAACTGGAAACGTTCTATCCTATTGGAGTGAAGATCTATTCGGAACTGGAAGAATTGATGATTGCAGCGGTTTCCCCACAGCGATTATCCGAATCAGTCAAAAGCGTTACACTGACTTCGGCGCACGCAGTTGCATTACTGTACGAACCATTCTATCAAGAATTACAAAAACGAAAGTTAACTTCCCGCGCACTGAAGTATAAAGTTCTCGCTGATAGAATTTCAGAGATCGATCTCAGTTCGTTTGAAACGATCATCCTTGCCGGGTTCTATGCATTTACGCAGACGGAAGAAACACTGCTTCGGTATTTGCTTGCGCAGAAAAACGTTACAGTGTTATTTCAAAACGGGAACGGAATTCAGACAACTCTCAATCAATTAAAATTGAATCCCGATCTGGAAGGGGATGAACCGGAAACAAAACATCATTTCTACGAATCACCGGATGCACACGGACAATTATTTGCACTCAATAGAGTTCTGAGTGAACAATTTCCGCAACCGATTATTGACAGCGAAGAAGCATCAATCATTCTTCCGTCATCGGAAAATCTTTTTCCGCTCTATCATCAAACGCTTTCGATCTATGACCAGAGTGAATATAATCTTGCGCTCGGATATCCATTGTCCCGAACACCGGTCTATGGATTCCTCAAATCGCTGTTAGATGTGATCGTTTCATCACGAAGCGGGGAAGTATTTGTCCCGACATACATCCAGTTCCTTCTTCATCCGTATACAAAGAATATTCTCTTCAAAACACGGACCGATGTTACCCGGATGATCATACACGCGATCGAAGATGATTGTCTCGAGCACAGCGCACGTGTTTTTTTAGATTTGGAAATTGTTGAACGGGATGCGCAGCTTCATAAAAAGATTATTGAACGAGTAGAACGTGACGGCGTTGCTGTGACATCGGATGAAATTCGCGAGCATATTATTATGATTCATACAGTTCTGCTCCGTTCGTTATTAAAGATTAATTCTGTCGGTGAATTTGCGTCGGCGTGTATCGGCGTTCTCAATTTTATCAACGAGCATAGCACGGCACATCGTCATCCCTATTTCCGTCCGTTTGTGGAAACGCTGATGGAACAGTTTGCATCGCTGCAACAATCGCTTCTTTCAGAATATTCATTTGGGAAACTAGAGCATTATCTTCTTTTTCTCCGTCACTTCATCGAATCCGCCGATGTACCGTTCACCGGAACGCCGCTGCAGGGATTGCAGGTTCTCGGTTTTCTGGAAATGCGCGGACTGCAGTTCGAACATGTATTCGTCATTGATGTGAATGACGATGTTCTTCCCGGAAAAGCGCAGCAGGATGTTCTGCTTCCGCTGACGCTTCGCGATCAACTTGGTCTTTCAACATATCGCGATCAGGAACGGATCAAAGCATATATCTTTGATGTGCTGCGGCGCGGTGCGAAATATATTCATTGTTTCTATATCAATAATAATGAGAAAGAACAAAGCAGATTCATTGCGCAACTGCAATGGAATTTACAGCTTCAGAAAAAAACATTGAAGCCGTTCAATACACAATCACAGAATTATGAGATCGATCTTGGAACACAAACGCCTTCTCCAATCGTTAAAACACCGGAGGTAATCGCTGCTCTCAAAGAACTGCAATTCTCTTCAACTGCACTCGATACCTATCTGACCTGCGGATTGAAATTCTATTACCGCTATGTTTTGCGAATGATGGAGAAGAATGAGATCTCCGGCGATGTTGAACAGACCGATGTTGGGAAGATCATTCACAGCATCTTGTTCGAATACTTTGCACCCATGAAAGACCGTCAATTGGCATTGGCTGATCTTGATATAGAGCGATTACGAAAAGTTATTCAGGATAATTTCCGTTTGTTCTACGGAAGCACGCAGTTTGGGGAACAGTTTTTTACAAAACGGCGCGTTGAGAAGCATTTCATTGAATTCATTGAACAATTTCAGCGTCCGTTGATCGAATCATTGTCTGTCATAATCGAAGCATTAGAAGAAAAGTTCACAGCAGAAATTGGTGGATTCCACTTCGTCGGAAATGCGGACAGGATCGAAACGCGCAATGATAAAACATTCATTCTCGATTTCAAATCGGGACAGCATGAAGCGAATTATCTGATCGATTTCGACAAACTTGTCGTTGATGATAGGAAGAGTTGGAAAAAATCGATCGGTTCGGTCCAGCTGTTGTTGTATGTGATGCTCTATTCTGTGCTCAGGAATATTGAGCCGGGGCAGATCAATCCTGCGTTCATTTTTCTTGGCAAAAAAGAATTGAACAGCGAGATCGAAATCTCTTTATTTGAATCCGATGCGCAAATGAAAGAGTGGTATCCGAAACTGAAAAATATCATTCTTTCATTAACCAAAGAAATTGTGGATGAAACACAGTCATTTAACCCAACGATTGATATCAAAAATGATTGCCCTGAGTGTCCATACCGAACGATTTGCGGCACGCAGTGGTCCG
>JANXZD010000344.1 GCA_025355705.1 Bacteroidota bacterium
TTTAAATATTGTTGCAACCGGTTTTTTCTTTTGAGCGAGCGAAAGATCTGTTATGCTCAATAACAGAAATATCGCGAATGCAATGCTATGTGGCGGTAATAAAAATTTCATAGTATTCCTCTTTTTCTTTTAATCTTCAAATCGCACGGAAACAATGTTGTCCTTCTTTTCCAATAATAATTTTTGAAGGTCCTGCGGACTTAATAAGACGCCGTTCAACGTTATTCCGTTCGCATTCAATTGCAGATTGAGATCTTGAATAAGATTGAACATATTTTGGAAGTTGCCGCTGCTGAAGGTTGTTTGCAGGATATTCACAACCACCTGTCCTTGCGGATCGGAAATAATGAACGATCGTATCGTTCGGATAGGATCAACGTCGAAGCCAAAGGCTGTCGTAATTCCATCCAGAACGACAACATACATTTTCCCCCGCTCAAGTTGTCGAACTCCGTTGGTGAATTTCACACCATCTCGGTTAACGGCAGTTTGAGGATAGGTGAAAGAAGAAATATTGGTAGGAATTTTTCTCCCACCAACATCAATGAATCGAGAGATCTCAACTTGAAGATATGGCGCTGATGAACCGATCGCATCTTCCAATGATTGGTGCTCGGGACGCAATTCATAGACTGATAGTTTAACCGAACGTGTATCATACGTCCATTGGAATTGTGGAAAAGGAGTAGGATAGACATATCCATTGGAGAACGGAACATCGAGGACAGCCGTTGTCGGATTGGTCACATTGATCGATCGATTGATTTCGATCGGTGTTTCTTGACGTGCAACTCCGCCAACAGAATCTATTGTGATGACAATTCTGATTTCATACAATCCGGATGGTACTCTGCCTCCGCTTGTCGGCTCTAAAATCTTATCTTTTAATTTCTTTTTTATCTCTTCGTTGACGGAATTATTCACGTCAATATCCGATGAAGGATTGTCGGCATCTTTACTGGTAAAGATTCTTCCGCCAATGGGAATTAAGAACGGTTTTTTTGTTCTTGCAGGTCCATTGAAGATTGAGGTTCGTTGTCTGTCTTCTTCAAGTGTAACATACGCTTCAATCATCATGCTTGTTTTTACAGGAACGCCTGCTTTGTTGATAAAACTCAACGAAAAACTTGTGGGAGCGATATCTTTGATCTTTTCAGCGAGCGGATCAACAAGAACTGCTGCATTGATAATGTCGGCATCTGTTATTGTTGGAATAACATCAAGGGATTGTCCAAAGCAAAACGACCAGACATTGATGACCAATGCAATTGGAAGGAATATTTTTTTCATAGTTCTTCTCCTTTTTTCTCCATTCAAAATAGACAATTTTATCTGTTGCAGTGTGTTAATCATCACTCAATAATTTGATTGTCACCTGTCTGTCAAATAGATACTATCCAAAAATATCGTTAAACAAAACAAATACCATGAACGCGAGAAGGATCGCCATTCCTGTTTGCTGTATTCTTATCTGAACAATATTTGGCAATGGTTTACGAACTATCGCTTCGTAGATCAAGACGATCAAATGTCCGCCGTCAAGTGCCGGGAAGGGAAGGATGTTCATTACTGCAAGGCTGATGCTCAGCAATGCGGTGAATGCGAGAAAACTTGCAATACCGGATTCTGCACTTCGATTTGCCATTTGAGCAATCTTTATCGGTCCGCCCACAGATTTTGTGAA
This sequence comes from Bacteroidota bacterium, assembly GCA_025355705.1. Taxonomy (GTDB): domain Bacteria; phylum Bacteroidota; class Ignavibacteria; order UBA10030; family UBA8401; genus UBA8401. The sequence goes on from JANXZD010000344.1 coordinate 1,685, forward strand.
CTCAGCTTTTCCAACAACAAGCTGCCAAATAGAGTGAGCCATTAGTGTTGTTGCACTGATTGTTTGTTTTAATCCTCGCGGAAATGATTCAAACAATCCATATTGTTTAGAAATGATCGGTCCATTGTATCTGCTGCCCACAACAATTCCAATACGTCCTTCTGCAGAAGGAGTAACGGAAAATGATTTCGTAGCACCATTTCTTTTTATTTGTATGGGAATTTCTTTCCCCGGATTTGCTCCGACAAGTTTTATAACGTGTTCCTGATTATACACTGCCGAACCATTGATCGAAAGGATAATATCACCCGGTTCAATTCCCGCTTTTCCTGCAGGTTTGCCTTTCACAACTTCGCTAATGATGGCTTCCGTATTTGTTGGAAAAATTCCAAATGTTGTTTCTGAAACATCAGGAATGTTCTTTCGCGGTATAGAAATTATTTGTTGAATCCCGCCCCGCTCAACACCAAGAGAAATATCGCTAGTGAGAAAATCTAGATAAATAGATGTTTGAATTGCTTCCCAATATTCCATCTTCTTTTCATTGACAGAGACAATCTTATCACCGACCTGCAGTCCCGATTTTGCAGCAGGAGAATTAGCGACAATAATTCCAATTTCCGTTGTCTGCATATATGCTTCACCCTGGGAATAATTGATTCCCCAGAAGATTCCAACCGCAAGGAAAATATTCATAATGACGCCGGCAGAAATGACGATCATCCGCTGCCACACCGGTTTTGCACGATATTCCCACGGTTGGATCTCATTTTTATCAAGGGTTGAATCCAAACTCTCATCAATCATTCCCGCGATCTTAACATAGCCGCCGATTGGAAATGCAGAGACTCGATAATCTGTATTTCCTTGCAGGTCAAGATCTTCTTTTAATTTTCCAAAACTAAAACCGGAAAATTTATTCCAACCGAATACACGATTTCCCATTCCCAGTGCAAAAACTTCAGCACGCATTCCGCAAGAAATGGCAGCAAGGAAATGCCCCAGTTCGTGAACGAACACAAGGATACCGATGGTGATTAAAAAATATATTACAGTGCTTACTGTTTCCATTGACCGTTTTTCCTTTTAACTGATGAGACATAAAAGTAAAAAAACCTTCGTCATTCCCGCATGATTTAGGCGGGAATCCATTTATAGATGCCCAATAAGAGTATTCGGGCATGACGACTTTTTTTAGCAGACATATTTTTTCTTTGCGTAACGTGCACTTCTAAATTATGCCGAAAGTAATTCTCGTGTTTCTCTATCTACTTCAACAATTTCTTCCAAAGAAGGGTTCGCCTTATTGGAATGTCTTTTCATTGCTTCGCTGATAATATTCGGGATATCCATAAATGATATCTCGTTCTTCAAAAATTTTGCCACTGCCACTTCGTTTGCCGCATTCATCACCGCGGGGATCGTGCCACCTTCTTTAAGTGCATCAAACGCCAATTGTAAACAGGGAAACCGATCTCTGTCCGGTTCAAAAAATGTCATCTCACCTAACGTTGGGAAATGAATGCGCGGGAATGTAGATGATGAACGAGATGGATAGGTGAGTGCATATTGAATTGGGATCTTCATATCTGGAATTCCCAGTTGAGCTTTCACAGAGCCGTCGACAAATTCCACCATTGAATGGATGATCGATTGAGGATGAACGACAACTTCGATTCTGTCTGCAGGAATGCCAAACAACCAATGCGCTTCAATCACTTCAAGACCTTTATTCATCAACGTTGCAGAATCGATGGTGATCTTGGTTCCCATTTTCCAGTTAGGATGTTGTAGTGCTTGCTCAAGAGTGACTTTGCGTAATTCTTCTTTACTTTTTGTTCTAAACGGTCCGCCGGAAGCAGTCAGAATGATTTTATCGACTTTATTTGGTAATTCACCGACAAGGCATTGAAAGATCGCCGAATGTTCACTGTCAACAGGAAGAAAATCAACTTGATATCGGTCTACCAACGGCATAATGAGTTCACCAGCAACAACTAACGTTTCTTTGTTTGCAAGCGCAATTTTTTTCTTTGCTTCAATCGCTTTTATTGTCGGTTTCAAACCGGCAAATCCGACAAGAGAACTGACAACGACATCAACATCATTTCGCTGAACGATATCGAGCAATCCTTCTTCGCCAAACAGGATCTCCGTTTTTCCTCCAACCTGTTTCTTTAACTCTTTAGCGGATTTTTCATCACAAACGACAACTCCTTTTGGTTTGAATTGCAGTATTTGATGAAGTAAGAGTGTAACATTATTGTTTCCGGTAAGATAATTCGCTTTAAATTCTTTAGGGAAATTGGCGATAACATCCAATGTTTGT
>JANXZD010000059.1 GCA_025355705.1 Bacteroidota bacterium
GGCAACATAAATATGCGAGGTGCGACGCTTAACGATTGTGCCAAAAAACACGATCGCATAGCTAATCCAGACAACGGCTAACAAAATATCAATTGGCCACTCAAGCTCAGCATATTCTTTGCTTGTCGTAATACCGAGCGGCAACGAAACTGCGGCCGAAACAATGATCAACTGCCAGCCCCAAAAATGAATTCTACTCAGCACATCGCTGAACATCCTTGCTTTGCACAAACGCTGTAAAGAATAATAAATTCCCATAAAAATTGCATTCCCAACAAAAGCAAATATAATCGCGTTTGTGTGGAGCGGGCGGATACGACCGTAAGTGATGTATTGAAGATTGGCATTCAAAGCTGGCGTGAATAATTGTGACGCAATAATTACGCCTACAAGCATACCAACAATTGCAAATACAACCGATGCTATTCCAAAATCCCGTACGATTCTATTATCGTATTGAAATTTTTGAACTTCCATTGAAACCTCGTAAGTTTAGTGTATAGTGTTTATGAAATGTTATCATTATCGTCAAAAAGCATTCGAACTGATGGAGTATACTTATCATCGTACTGACCGGATTTTACAGCCCACAAAAACGCTGCAAGAAAACCGACAGCAATTATAAAACTAAATCCAATCAACAGAGCAATTACAGCCATTATAACAATCCTCTTTTTTTAGCAAACAACTGTGTAGAAATTGTTGTAAAGATAACAATCGTAATCGAACTTGCGGGCATTAAGATTGCCGCCATAATCGGTGTTAATTGCCCTTGTAAGGCGAAGTAAATTCCAAACAGATTATAGATAAATGCCAACACAAAACTTGCAACAACAATTTTCATACTGAGAGATGCAAATCGAATAAATTCAGCGATCAGTGCAAACGAAGAACCGCTCATTATTGCATCTGATGACGGCGAAAACTGCGAAACATTTTCCGAAACAGCAATACCCAAATTGCTCTGTAAAAGTGCTCCTGCATCATTCAGTCCATCGCCAAACATCAAAACTTTTTTCCCTTGTGCTTGCAGTGTTTTTATATAATTCAATTTATCGTTTGATGTTTGGTTGAACTGCAAATCCGTCCCTTTCGGAAACATCGACTGCAATCTCACTCTCTCTGATTCATTATCCCCTGAAACAACAGAAAATTGTATTTCTTTATGTAACGACGAAAGAACAGAATCTAAGCCGTCGCGATAACGGTTCACAATCGAAAAATAACCTTTTACTTCATCTTCAATGGAAAGATACGTTCGCGTTTCATTGACAATCCCTTGGGGAAGAATTCCACTCCAAACAAATTCTTTTGACCCAAGTCTGTATACTTTTGAATTGATTGTTCCTGAAATACCTTTGCCCACTAGTTCCGAAAAGTTCTCAATATGTATTTGTTCACTACCAAGTTTGTCCGCAATCATTTTACTGATTGGATGTATTGAACTTCTTGCAAGAGAATATGTTCCTTGTATCTCTTCGGCGGTTAAATCTTTACCGACAAACTCTGCGGATGATTGCTGGGCATGCGTAATTGTTCCAGTTTTGTCAAAGACAATCGTATCGATTCTTGAAAGCGTTTCAATGACTGCGGTGTTCTTCAAATAGAAATTATTGTGACCAAAAATACGGAGCGTTGTCCCGAGTGTAAATGGAATTGAAATTGCAAGAGCACAAGGACATGCAACAATAAGAATTCCTGTAAATGCATTGATTGCCGTTGTCATATTTTTTGGAAGCCAGTATAACAACACCATAAAAGATATGGCTAATACTACAAATGTAAAATATTTACTGATCGAATTTGAGAGTTCTGAAAGCTGTCCTTTCTCTCTAACCGCATTATCAAAATTATTCCACAATTGTGTAAGATAGCTCTGAGAAACTTCTTTTGTCACTTCAAGTTCTATGATACCACCCGTCTGTTTTCCACCGGCATAGATCATTTCACCAAGTACCTTTTCAATTGGCGTCGATTCTCCGGTAACAAAACTATAATCAATTGCTGCGCTTCCTCGAAGCAACAATCCATCTGCAGGAACAATCTCATTGTTTCGGATAATGATTCTATCGCCTCGTTTCAACGAAGAAATTGGGATGGTTGTTTCAACACCGTGCTTTTTAATCATTATTGAAAGGGGAAAATATGATTTATAATTTCGCTCGAAGTTCAATCGGTCATATGTTTTACTTTGGAATATTCGTCCGAGAAGCAAGAACATCAGCAAACCGCTCATTGAGTCAACAAACCCAGGACCAGTTTGCGTTATAATTTCATAGACACTTCTTCCGAATAAAAGTATAATGCCAATGACAATAGGAACATCAATATTGATGATCTTTTTTTTAAGGCCTCCAAACGCAGAAACAAAATAATCTGAACTACAATAAAAAAATACTGGCAACGCAAGCAATAAATTGAGATAGGAAAAAATCGGTCTAAGAAATACTTCCGTTGCGTCAAACCCTAAATATTCTGGGAAGCTGAACAACATTGAATTACCAAAACAAAATGCCGCTACCCCAATTTTATAGTACAATGATCGCGTGATTTTACTCTCTAACTTTTTATCAACGGCGTCAAGTTGTAATTCAGGCTCGTATCCAATTGTTGAGAGGAGCACAATGATATTTTTTAATGATGTGTTCTGAAGATCGAACCTGATTGCAACTTGTTTTTGTAGATAGTCAACTCGAGAGTGAATTATCCCGCTGTCAAGCCGATACAGTTGCTCCAATAGCCAAATACATGAACTACAATGGATGGTTGGAAGTGAGAATGTTACGGAAGCAGTCTTCATATCAGAAAAATCAAACAATTGCTGCTGAATTTTTTCGTCATCGAGGAATGAAAATCTGGAAACTTCTATCGTTGAAGGACTGATTCCGGGATTTTGCTGTATGGAGTAATAATTACAAAGATTATTCTGTTGTAAAATTTCAT
>JANXZD010000082.1 GCA_025355705.1 Bacteroidota bacterium
TAATCCATCAACGCACATTGAATATCAAATTCCAATAAACGGACTTGTAACACTCACCGTGTATGATGTTCTTGGTCGATCTGTTGCAACGCTGGTCAATCAACAGCAACAATCCGGTCTGTACAAAGTAAATTTCTCGAATGATAAGTTACCGACTTCCAGCGGTGTTTATTTCTATCAATTACGGATAAATGATTTTGTCAGCGTAAAAAAAATGATTCTGTTAAAATAGAGAAATCGTAGATTAACAGATTATTATTAGAAATGTTATTTTTATATTCCAAAAGGCTTGCCTCTTCCAAACTTTTCTTGCATATTCGCATCACTTCATCTAACTATATTTTAGGAGATTGCAATGAACAAATACATTGTTGAATTCATCGGAACATTTTTTCTTGTGCTTGTTGTCGGTTTGACCGTGATCGATCCCGGCGCAGGAATGCTTGCACCGCTTGCTATCGGATGCACGTTAATGATCATGGTCTATGCGGGCGGTCCAATCTCCGGCGGCCATTATAATCCCGCAGTTACGCTTGGCGTATGGATGCGCGGAAAATTGGAAAAAAAAGAAGTTCTTCCGTACATGCTTATGCAGATATTTGGCGGAGTGGTAGCAGCATTCATTGTCGGTTTTCAAAAAGGATATCCGGCGTTGACACCAATGGTTCCGGACGTAACAAAAGCTGTCTTGAATGAATTCCTTTTTACATTTGCTCTTGTTTATGTTGTGCTGAATGTCGCCACTTCTAAAAAATCTGCCGGTAATTCATATTTTGGTCTGGCAATAGGGTTCACTGTTGTTATTGGCGCATTTGCCGGTGGCGGAATTTCGGGCGGTGCGTACAATCCTGCAGTAGCAGTGGGTATTACCACAATGGGTCTTGCGTCATTCAGCAATATCTGGATCTATTTGGTGGGAAATTTTGCAGGAGGCGCTGCTGCTGCAATGATCTACAAAATTGTCAATGCCGACGAATAGAACATAGTGTAATCCGAATCTGTTCTTGATTTTTTAATTCCGGCTGCGCATACTACGTGCACAGCCTTTTTTATCTTATGCCAAGGACTTCTTTTGCCATTATTGTTTTTTTGCTGTTAAACACATCCATTGTGTTTTCTCAGATCAACGTTTTCCCCTACAAAGAAAATTTCGACACTCTTACCGTCCCGAATCTTCCCTCTGGATGGTCAACAACAGTCAATAAGAACATCAACGGAGATTTTTCAACTTCAACAACAACTGTTCGTTCTTCGCCAAACGCTTTGAGCACAACAGATGCAACAAAGCCTCAATCTGTTATCACTTCATACTTTAATTTCAAAGGAAGATTCGTTGATTCGTTGGAATTTTATGAGCGGCGAACAACTACACATACTTCCGGATTGTTGATTGAGGCAACAATCGGAACCGATACGACGTTTCCTATTCTTCTAACCGATACAATTAAATTTGTGAACGGAACTTCTTATGTTCGTCGGAATCTGGCACTTCCAGCAATAGTCAACAATAAAGATTCTGTCCGTTTTCGATGGCGTGTTGTTGGTAATGGAACAGGGACAACAGGGGTCCTTCGAATTGATGACATCACATTGACCGTTAAAAAAGCAATTGATCTTGCACTTACATCTCTCACCATCGCCCCTGTTTCACCAAAACAAAGTGAACAAATAACGGCAACGGCAAGAATAACAAATCGTGCACTTTCCGGGAATTTTTCAGGAACAATTCAATTATTTGATTCTTTAACATTAATATCATCGCAAATCTTCAATCGATCGTTTGCTGCGAGCGAATCTCTCTTAATTACATTGAACTATCAAAATATTAAAACGGGGAGACATCCGGTTACATTGAAATTGATATTAGCAGGAGATGAAGATACAACAAACAACAGTATATCCGCGATCATTAATGTCGGATCTCAATCTCGCACAATCCTTGTCAATGAATTTATGTATGCGCCTCCGAACGGAATGCCTGAGTGGATCGAGTGCGTTAATAACAGCAATGATACGATCCCGCTTTCTGGTTGGAAAATCTCGGATGTGGGTACAACAAAAGCTTCAATGCTCCCGGTACAACGGATGATCATACCACATTCTTTTTTCATTGTTACAACCGATACTGTTTTGTTGAAAGATAATTATTCTATTTCCGTCCCGTTGATGCAGGCATCTTTTTCTGCGCTCAACAATACAACGGCGGATGCTGTTGTTATTTTTGACCCGACAAACTCGATGATCGATAGTGTGTTTTATACTCCTTTGTGGGGTGGTTCGGGCGGAAAATCGTTGGAACGGATCGATACGGCAAACGGTTCTACACTGCAATCCAATTGGAAAACTTCCGTTCATCCGCTTGGCGCAACACCGGGAGCGATCAATTCTGTAACGCAAAAATCATTTGACGCTACGGTTGGCAGAATGACGACCTCGCCTCAATTTCCGGTGACGGGAAATTTAATCACTCTTTTTTCGGTCATTAAAAATATTGGTAAACAGACTCTTTCGTCAATTCATTTTCAATTATATGTTGATGCAAATAAAGATTCGATATTGGAATCGAACGAGCTTCAATTTCAGCAAACGATTCCTTCTCTTGCAACAAATGATTCTGCAACCATACCGACGACACTTTCTTCGCTTCCCCAGGGAACGCATTTACTTTCAGTCAAAATTTCAACAGCGCAAGACGAAGATTCTTCCAACAATATAATGTTTCTGCCGGTGACGGTTGGAATCCCGCCAAAGAGTATTATTGTGAACGAAATCATGTATGCTCCTGCCGGCGACATGCCTGAATGGATCGAATTGTATAACAACAACAATGCATCTATTTCCATTTCACGATGGAAATTTTCGGACAACAGTACCACAAAAGCATCCATCATCAATCCATCCGCATCGATACCACCACATTCATATTGTATCGTCACAACAGATTCTTCGTTCATAAATTTTTTCCAAAATCCTGCGCCTGTATTCATTGCGCCATTCTCTGCATTGAACAACACCACACCGGATGCTGTTGTGGTCTATGATGAACGTGGCGCAATAATGGATAGTGTCTATTATAGACAGTCGTGGGGAGGTTTCAGTGGAAATTCGCTGCAACGATATGATTTCTTCGGATCATCGTCCGATTCATTAAATTGGAGAAGCGGGCAGCCAAGTCCGGGAATCGAAAATCTTTCAGCAAGAAAAGAGATCGATGTTGAAGTAAAAAGTATTGCGACCGTAAAAAATGCAAACGGACTTCAAATAAAAACAACTGTCGTTAATGCCGGAAGACAAACGGTGAATTCAGTAACAGTGAAATTCTATCACGACATGAATCACGATAGCACAGCTCAACCGATAGAAGTATTGGATTCTTCTTTTATTTCAACATTGAATCCTTTGGATTCGGCAACGATTCTTCACAATTGGAATGTTCACATTCAAGGAATGCAATCCATCATCGTCACAGTTGAAACTCCAAATGATATGCGGTCGACAAATAATTCACGACTGACCATCGCAAAGAATACCTTTGATCCGCAGACACTTGTTATCAACGAGATCATGTATGAACCGTTTACGGGGAAAGCTGAATTTGTCGAGCTCTTTAATCGCACTACGGATACGGTTGATATTGCAGAGTGGAAATTGATGGATCAACCAAGTTCATCCGGCAGTCGAGCGATCATTCCGTTGGCAAAATTTTCTACGGCTGTTCCTCCGGACGGTTTTGTAATTGTTGCATCGGATTCATCGATCTACTCTCAATTTCCTTCGCTTGCAACAAAAAATGTTATCGTTAACTCTTCCTTAAGTTTGAATAACAGCGGTGAAGATCTTGTTCTTACAGATTTGACCAATGCACAAATTGATAGTGTACGATATTCACCATTGTGGCATTTAAAAAATATTTCGTTTCCAGGCAGATCGCTTGAACGAATCAATCCTTCTATACTAAGCAACGATTCAAGAAATTGGAGTTCTTCGGTCGCGGGTGCTGGCGCAAGTCCTGGTGCAGCAAATAGTATTTTTACCGCATCGATATCACAAACTTCATCATTGATTCTTTCTCCGAATCCGTTCTCGCCTGATAATGATGGCTTTGAGGATTTTTTAACAATAAACTATTCTCTCCCTGCCAATAGCACAACAATTCGCGTGCGTATTTTTGATGTTACCGGAAGACTGATCCGTCGTCTTTCGCAAAATGAACCCTCACCATCTACCGGTACGATTATCTGGAACGGAATGGATGACGACGAAAACCGAGTCCGCATAGGAATGTATATCATCCTGTTTGAATCGCTGGATAATTTCGGCGGGACTGCGAAGACAATGAAAGATGTTGCCGTCGTTGGAAGAAAATTATGATTGTCGCCATTTAGATTTACTACTGCTTTCAGGACTTTCCTGCTTGTATAATATTACGATAATTTTATCTTCAAAATATTGGAATTGTCCCTACTTGTTCTATATTTAGATAATGACAATCAAAGAATATTTCACCCAGGAATACGATAATATCTTCCGTTTTCACCGCAGCGGTGCCGGAGGATTAGAGGTTGCTTCAGAACTTTCTCAATTAGTTGATTTTACTCTTACAAAACTGTGGGACGAACTTCCGGAGGAACCACGAAATACGTTTGCCGTTGTTGCGCTCGGTGGATACGGACGTTTTGAAATGGCTCCTCATAGTGACGTTGATGTGATGATCCTGTTCGAGAATGAACAGACAAAACTCGCGCATGCAGACACTGCGCAACAATTCCTTCACTCGATGTGGAACCTCGGTTTCGATGTCGGGCACAGTGTCCGGACGATCAAAGATTGCCTGAATCTCTATCAAACCGACGTTGATGTATGGGCATCGGTTCTTGAAAGCCGATATGTCTGTGGAAATTCAGAGTTGATGGACCATTATACCGACGCATTCCTTTCTCACATCGAACGAAAACAAGATCTCAAATTTATTTCATCGGTCATTACCGGGATTGATGAACGACATCAGAAATATGAACATTCCGTAAAATTACTTGAGCCGAATTTAAAGAACAGCGCCGGCGGAGTCCGCGATCTTCATTCTCTTGTATGGATCTATCGTTCAACAGATAGTAAGTATTTTTCGCTTCACCCTTTTCGTTCCAACGAATCCGGCTGCGTAACATTGTTCCACCAATTGGCCGATGACGGTATCATCTCGTCTGAAGAATTGAACGAGGCGGTCCATGCATTCGACGGAATTCTGCGAATGAGAAATGAACTTCATTATCATTCCGGATCGCAGCAGGATATCCTTGAATTTTCAAAACAATTGGAAATCGCCAGATCGATCGGGTATAGGCGGACAACACCGGTTGAATCTGTAGAAATATGTATGCGCGAATATTTTCTGCACGGACGCATCGTTTATCGATTGAACAAGCTGCTCATGAATCAGTTTCGAAAGAGCGCCGAAGCATCGGTCTGGTCAAAAATGCGTGAACAGATCCTTGATGATTTTTTTGTGATCCGCAATGGACAATTATTTGTCCGCACTGTTGCAAAGGAATTTTCATCTCCGGCAGATATTGTTCGGGCGTTCTATTGGTGCGGAGTCCACTCGGTTGAAATGAGCTCACCATTGCACGCTTCTTGTTCAGCCGTGTTGCGAAATCAAAAATTCTTTGCAATGGACACAACGGCTGTAGCAAACACACTGATGGAGATCCTTCGGCTTCCGGATAACGTTGCCGCAACGCTTCAGATGATGAATGATGCCGACGTAATGGGAAAGATCATTGAAGAGTGGGGAAATTTGGTAGCGTTCTTTCAGCACAGTATGTATCATTATTACACTACTGATGCACACACACTAATAGCACTTGAGCATGCTGAAAAATTGCAG
>JANXZD010000097.1 GCA_025355705.1 Bacteroidota bacterium
CAGATATTTCCAGAGAGATTTGCCAATGGTGATATCTCAAATGATCCGTCGAATGTTGAGCAATGGGGAAAACGGCCGAAAGGGAATAGTTTTTTCGGCGGCGATCTTCAAGGAATAATCGATCATCTTGATCATATAAAAGAGTTGGGCATCAATACACTGTATCTCAATCCAATTTTTTCTGCTGAATCCAACCACAAGTACAATACAAAAGATTACCGCATCATCGATCCTTCTTTCGGAACGAATGAATTATTTGAACAATTCATCAAACAATGTCACGAACAGAACATCAGAGTGGTGATTGACGGTGTGTTCAATCATGTCGGGACAGCCTTTTTTGCCTTTCAGGATGTCGTCAAAAATGGAATGAATTCAAAATATGTTTCCTGGTTCAATATTTATTCTTTTCCCGTAGTATTGAAATCGAAACCGAATTACGAATGCTGGTGGGGATATGCTTCTCTGCCGAAATTGATGGTGGAAAATCCGGAAGTGAAAAAACATATTTTTGACATTACGGAATACTGGACAAAGAAAGGAATTGATGGCTGGAGGCTGGATGTTCCGAATGAAGTGCCGCATGAATTTTGGAAGGAATGGCGGAGTGTCGTTCGTTCAGTGAACAAGGATTGCTACATCGTTGGTGAATTATGGGAAGATGCCAGTAGATGGCTGCAAGGAGATGAATTTGATGCTACGATGAACTATCGATTCCGGTCTTCGTGTCTAAAATTTTTTGCAGAAGAGAAAATTTCCGCAAAGGAATTTGATTCGGAACTAGCACTGACAAGAAATCTATATCGCCCCGAAACGAATTATGCAATGCAGAATCTTCTCGGAAGCCACGATACGGAACGATATCTGACAATGTGTAACACCGATACCTGGAAAATGGAATTGTCCTATCTGTTCCAAATGACGTATATCGGTGCGCCGATGATCTATTATGGTGATGAGATTGGGATGGAGGGGGGCAAGGATCCTGATTGCCGACGAACGATGATCTGGGATAAAAAGAAGTGGTCTGTGCAGTTATACGAACATATAAAAAACTTGGGTGCTCTTCGAAATTCTTCTGAAGTTTTACGACGTGGTGATTTTACATCAATTCCTGATGATAACAACGAAGATCTATTTATTTTCAAACGTCAATTGAAGAATGATATCGCTTTTGTAGTAATCAACCGGTCAAAGAAAAAACAGAAAGTAGAAATTCCCGTTGCCGTTACATTACAATCTGTTACGGAACATTTTAGCGGTGAAACAATTGCTCTCACAAAGAATTCAATTTCAACTTCAATTCCGGCACATTCCGGAAAAATATTTTTTGCAACGATGAAAGTAAAACAATGAAACGACTATTTGCATTTCTGATGTTGTTCAGTTCCGGTCTTTTGGCACAAGATCAAGTTGATGTAACATTCCGATATTCAGCCCCTTCCAATCCTGCAATATTTGTTGTCGGGGAATTTAATAGCTGGACCAACACTGCTACCCCAATGGATTTTCAAGGAAATAATCTTTGGACAAAGACTGTTCGTCTTGCGGTCGGCGGGAATCCGACTCCGCCGGCTGTCGGAGTTCCGGGTGCATGGCAATATAAATTTTATTACTCCGGCGCTTCGCCTTGGCCAAACGATCCATTGAATCATAATGAGAATCCAAAGGATAACGGTAATACGTTTATTTATACAAAAGATGTAACAATCTATCATTTTCTTCCAAACCAAAAGCAAGCGATCGTTAATACAAGCACACCGATCATATCGGCATATCTTTTTCCAAAAGTCGGTGCTTCTGTTGATACGTCGTCGATCAAAATTACCATTGATGGAATTACGTATTCCAATCTTGGAAAATTTTTTGACGAGCCGAAGAAACTTTTGGCATTTCCGGTTCCTGTTTCTCTTGTCAACGGAAAACATAATATTACTCTTTTTGTAAAAGCATCCTCAGGTGTTTCGAATGCTGATTCTGTAAACTTTACGACACAAGCAGGTTTCGTGCAGATCACTTCACAGGGAAATTATCCGACGCGAAATCCGATCCGCACTATTCGTGGTTTCGTGCAAAACAACGCGATTACTTCTGCTAAAGTTATCCGCAATAATTCCGATACGATGGATGTTACTGTTGCGAGTGGGATATTTACCGCTACCGATACATTAACAGATGGTGTGAATACATTCAAAGCGATCGTTGATACGAGTGGAACGATCGTATCCTCTGAACCAATAACATATAATTATATTGTCAATCATACTCCGTTTGCAAAGGCATCAGTCTCATTTGCAGCGGGAACTAAACTTACATTAAGTGCACTCGGCAGTTCTCACCCTGATGGAAAAGCACTATTGTATCAATGGAAGGATGATGGTACTTTTCCGTTAGGTTTAAACGGTCAAACAAGCGGAACTGTGGAGATCACTAAACCGACATTACCCGGGGAATATTATTTTTCGTTGATAGCAAAAGACAGTTTGGGTGCTGCAGATACAGCACGTTTTTATTTCACTATCAAAAAAGATGGTGGATATGAAAATCCAACGATTGCATCGAATCCGCAATGGGTGAAGCAAGCACGAGTCTATTTCATGTTTCCAAAATCATTTACAGCACAAGGAACAATTCCGGCGGCAATTCCACGATTGCAATATATTAAAGATCTTGGCTTCAATGTTATTTGGCTGATGCCGGTAATGAAGAATGCTTATCCGATCGATCAGAATTATGGTCCAGGTTATAACATCACTGATTTTTACAATGTTGCTCCCGAATATGGAACGAATCAGGATTTCAAGAATTTTATTTCGCAGGCACATAGCCTTGGCATAAAAGTGATCCTTGATGTAACACCAAACCACACTTCACGATTCCATCCGCAATCGCAAGACGCACATTTGTTCAAACAGGATTCTCGCTATTGGAACTGGTACGAACATACGGCGATCTCTCACAACACAAACGGACTTGGTCAATCATTTGATGCTGATGGATTCAATTACTATAGCGGTTTCAGCGATCAATTATTGAATTATAACTGGGCAGATGTCGACGCACGAGCGGAAATGATCAATGTCTATAAATATTGGATCAAAGAATTTGGCCTTGACGGATATCGTTTTGATGTTTATTGGGGACCGCATCGACGTTACGGCGAACAATATATGGGAAAACCGGTGCGCGATGCGTTAAAGCACATCAAGCCGGATATTTTCCTTCTTGCAGAAGATGATGGTACTGGTTCAGGAACAGAAACGATCTATGCGGATTATTCAAGCGGGGGAATCAACGGCGGCGTAGATGCGGCATACGATTTCAAATCGTATTTCAATCAGATCAGGGGATTTAGTTTTAGCACGCTAGCAGTTGACAATCTTCATAGTGAATTGAGCAACGGCGGATTTTTCCCCGGACCGAATTCATTGTATATGAGATTTATGGAATCGCAGGATGAGGATCGCATCACATATAATTATTCCTCCAGTTATCTCTATGATACTGTAACAACAATGAACAGAACCAAACCAATGGCGTCAGTGATCTTTTCTGTTCCGGGATTTCCAATGATCTGGAATGGTCAGGAAATTGGTTACGGCTATGGTATCAGCGGTGCTAAAGAGAAGCGAACTCGAACTACGATCAATTGGAATTTTCCCGGACAATTTCTACAGAAGCATTATCAACGCCTTGCGTGGATTCGCGGAACGTTTTCCGCATTTGTGACTCAGACATTCACTCGCATTGGAACGAATGACGGCGCAGTGTATGGAATTCTTCGTCCGTACTTGAATGATAATGTAATCACACTTGCGAATATTGCGGAACAACAGCGCTCAGTAACATTGAATCTTTCAATTAGCGGAACGCCGAATCTCTTATTCAGTAATCCGGCCGATGGAAAAACCTACTATGTGAATGATGTCTATAACGATTCAACATATCAGATCACATTCACCGGCGGTTCAGCGAATTTCTCAATGAACATTCCCGCGTATGGTTCTGCAGTGCTGATCATTTCAGATTCAGTTCGAAAGATCATTGTCCCGAAAATCACATCGGTACAGCAATTGGCAGAGTCAGTGATTCCGGAAAATTATTCACTTTCGCAAAATTATCCGAACCCATTCAATCCCTCTACAATGATCAATTATCAATTACCAACGAACAATTTGGTAACGCTGAAAGTATTTGATATTATCGGAAGAGAAGTGGCAACATTGGTTAACGAACGACAAGAAGCAGGAACATATCAAACATTGTTCAATGCGCAGGGATTGTCGAGCGGATTATATTTTTATCAGTTGCGAGCAGGAAATTATTCGGAAGTAAAGAAGATGCTTCTTATGAAATAAAATGTCCTATATATCAACCTATGATGCAATGAGAAAACTTCTTACATTCATATCAATATTTTCGATCACACTTATTGGCCAACAGAAAAACGAACAAGAAAACAAAGAACTTATGAGCGACAATTATCCGAAGAGCGGGGGAACGCTCTACGTAAATTTAATTTGGCACCAGCATCAGCCGTTGTATCTCGATCCGGGGACCGATCAATTGCAGGGGCCCTGGGTTCGCACACATGCAACAAAAGATTACTACGATATGGCGTCCATCTTGGAGCAATATCCGAACATCCACTACAATGTCAATCTTACATCGTCGATGTTGTTCCAGCTGCAAAAATATTATATCGATCGGCTGAAACCATTCGTCGATCTGAAAAAGAATCGCGTTGATGCAAAAAAATTCCTCTTGGCGTGGGAAGGGAAGACCGATCCGTGGATCGATCTTGCATTGAAACCGACGAAGAGTTTTACCGACATCGATCTGCAATTCTTGTTGTACAACACATGGAATGCATTTGGTATCAGTGAAGTACAGATAACGAGGTTTCCTGCATATGCTGCGTTGAAAGCTCGAAATGTAAAGAAGGAGAAGTTCACAGAACAGGAACTACGTGATATTAAATTCTGGTTCTACCTTGCTCATTTCGATCCCGATTTTCTTGAGAAAAAAATCTGGCTTGCCGATGGAACAGTGATCGATCTGACCGATCTTGTCACAAAACATTCCGACGGAAATTATCATCTTACCAAAGAAATCACAGAAGATGATTGTAATCGCATTATTGCCGAAACATATAAAGTTTGTGCGAATGTCATTCCGATCCACAAAAAGTTGATGTACAATCATAAAACGCATCAAGGACAAATTGAAGTTGCAACGACACCATTCTTTCATCCAATTCTACCATTAATATTTGACTCGGATCTCGCGAAAGTCTGTCAGCCGCACGATGCAATGCCGAATCGCTTCAGCTATCCGCAGGATGCTGATGCACAAGTAGCAATGGCGGTTGATTATTACACAAAAACATTCGGTCAGGCACCGTTGGGAATGTGGCCAGGTGAAGGTTCTGTTGCTCACGAAGTTGTTCCGATCTTTAAAAAGAATGGAATTCAATGGATCGCTACAGACCAAAAGATCCTTGCACGTTCTAAACCTTCTAATATGTCAATACTGCATCCGTACGAAGTAGATTCAACAGAAGTTGCGGTAGTTTTTAGAGAAACAGAACTTTCCGACAAGATCGGATTCACATATCAAAATTTTGTTGGTGAAGATGCAGCAGATGATTTTATCAAATCAATCCTTCAGTATGCTCCGAAAGAGGGAGAACTTGATCGATTGCTCACGATTATACTTGATGGTGAAAATGCGTGGGAATGGTATCGTCGTGATAATGATGCAAAAGATTTTCTTCATGCGTTGTATCGTAAACTCTCCAAACTTCACAAGAGCAAACAAGTTGTAACAGTAACGATGTCCGAATATATTCATGGAAACACAAAACGTGGAGTTCAACCGCATCCAATCGAAGCAATGCGCAAATTGGATTGGCTCTATCCCGGTTCGTGGATTAATGCAAACTATGATACGTGGATCGGCGAAGACGAAGAGAATCGTGCGTGGAATTATCTTCTTGTTGCACGTCAGGACTTAGAAGTTTCAGGATTGAAACAGCCTGATCCAAAGGCTCCGGAACCAAAAGTGAATACAAAAAAATGGTTCGCCTATAAAACGTGGGAAGCGATGTATGCAGCTGAAGGTTCCGATTGGTTTTGGTGGTATGGAACGGACCAAAATGCACCGGCAGGAGATAAGCCGTTTGATATTGCATTCATTACCCACTTGAAAAATTTATATATGTTCGGTGAGAAAGCGGGCGGGAAATTCCCTAAACGTGATTTCAAACCAATCATCGCCGAAAAAGAACAGATGCTCATCCGGGCAAGCGGCGGAACAATGGCACAGAGCAAGAAAGATACTGTTACCGTTGTGTTTCTTTGCGATGCAAAAAAAATATTCGTTCGTCGTGGTATCTACATTGTAGGAAGTCATGAACTTCTGGGAAGTTGGAAGCCAAATACAATACGAATGTATGATGATAATTCACTTGGTGATGAAGTTGCGAATGATTCAGTGTATACATTAGTAGTCCAAATGACAGCCGGTACTGAATTGGAATATAAATATACAAACAGCGGTCCGAGCGGGATTTGGGAAGGCGAGGAATTTCCTCAGGCAAATAGAAAAATTATCATCGACGGATCCCAAAGCAGGATCGTAATCAAAGATGTATTTGGAGAGAGAGAGAATTGATACTGTGCTGAAAAATTAGAAATGAATTATATTAACCTTTTAAACGAAAAAATCTATGATAGTAATCCAAAAAAAACTTTCGAATTCTTTTTATGCACTGCTTAGTTTGCCTGCAACGGCTATGGGCTTTGCACTTTCAATTCAAATATCTGCATTAAGCTGGCTGCTCACAACGAAATATGATCTGAAGATTGATGAAGTCGGGTTTGTTTGGGCTGCGGGTCCATTAGCTGGAATTTTTGGTCAAGTTATTATTGGCTTAATAAGCGATAAGGTGTGGTT
>JANXZD010000118.1 GCA_025355705.1 Bacteroidota bacterium
ACGAATTCAAATATAAGTTGGATTTTTATTATCAGCAGGCGTTGATCTATCTTCTGACGTTGATCATCTATGTTGGGATCAAGGGGACATTCTTTGAGAATAATTTTACGCTCGTATTCAGCGATCCGATTTTATATGTCATCATATTCTTTGTTTGCGTTGCATTCGCCACTTTATTTTTAAACAGGCTGCGCGACAGAAAATTGATTGTAAACGACAAAGAGATTGCTTTTCAACACCGATTCAATAAGCGCACAATTTCCATTGGTGATATTGAATGGATTCATATTGGGAAAGAGCGCTCAGTGCAAACGGCAGGACGTTTTCAACTCGTCAACATCAAAACAAAACAACGGCGAAGAGTGTACCGCATTCGGTTGGGGCGATATGAACGCGAAAAGGAATTGTTGCAATTGATTGAGCGAATCGCTGAACGAGTGCCGAAACGGAATAAACGGTTTCAATTCAGGAAAAAATAAACAGTCACAAAGGACACAAAACATAAATGTTTTCATCAATAAAAAAATTACACTTCGTTGGTATTGGCGGAATCGGAATGAGCGGAATAGCAGAGATTCTTCTCGATCAGGGATTTAAAGTCAGCGGATCAGATCGTGCAATCGGCGAAGTAACGGAACGGTTGCAATCTCTTGGAGCAACGATCTTTGAAGGTCACAAGGCAGAAAATCTGGCCGCAGATGTCGATACGCTTGTGTATTCGTCTGCAGTGGTCAACGATAATCCCGAAGTTCAGGAAGCGATCCGAAGAAAAATTCCGATTGTGCGGCGTGCAGAAATGCTTGCGGAAGTGATGCGATTGAAATACGGCGTTGGAATTGCGGGAACCCATGGGAAAACGACGACAACATCAATGACCAGTTTAGTATTGATGGAAGGTGGGTTGGATCCGACAGTGATTGTCGGCGGAAAGCTGAGTGGACTTGGGGGAACGAATGCTCGTCTTGGAAAAGGAGAATTCATTGTTGTAGAAGCTGATGAGTTCGATCGTTCCTTCTTATCCCTAACACCTGCTATTGCGGTTATGACAACACTTGAAACCGATCATCTTGATTGTTACCGCGACCTGGAAGATATCAAAGGAGCATTCATCCAATTTGCAAACAAAGTTCCATTCTATGGATTTATTGTATTGAATCTTGATGAGCCGGCGCTACAGGATATCTTGCCGCAATTAAGTAAGAAAAAAATTATTACCTATGGATTACAATCGCCACAAGCAGATGTACAGGCAGTTGATATTCATCATAAAGAAAATAAAACGGTATTTACAGTAATACAGGGATATACAGAGTTAGGACAAGTAACATTACAAATTCCCGGAAAACATAATGTGCAAAATGCGTTGGCTGCCATCGCCGTTGGTTTGAATCTTGGCGTCTCATTTAAGAATGTAAAAGCAGGAATTGAAAAATTTACGGGGGTCTATCGTCGTTGGGAAAAGAAAGGTGAGGCGAAAGGAATCGTAGTATATGATGACTATGCTCATCACCCGACCGAATGTAAAGTAACATTAAGCGGAGTGAAATCCGGATGGAGAAATAGAGTTGTTTGTGTATTTCAACCGCATTTATTTTCGCGAACGAGGGATTTTTATGAAGACTTTGGTAAGGCATTCTTGCTTGCCGATGTTTTAGTTGTAACAGACGTGTATCCGGCACGAGAAGAACCAATCCAAGGCATTACGGGAGAATTGATCGTGAATGCAGCGAAACAATACGGACACAAAGAAGCGCATTACGTTCAGGACAAAAAGAACATCTCTGCATATTTGAAGCAGATCACTAAAAGCGGAGATATCGTAATCACAATGGGTGCAGGAGATATCTGGAAGTTTGGCGAGCAATTTTTAAAAGAGATAAAATAATTTATCCGTAGGAAAATGGAAAACGAACAATTCAATAATGAAAACGACGAGCAACAATCAACCCATGGAAAGCGCGTGTACGTCTATTTTACATTATTGACATTTCTAGTTCTTGCAGTATTCGGTGTGAAAGCAAAATGGCAAAATCATGTTCCGGTGAGGCAGGTATCGGTTGAAGGGCTCAGTGTTATCTCAAAAGATGAAATTGTACGGTTGATGAATCTTCAACCGAATGTTCCAATGTATCAGATCGATCTGACGGCGGTTCAAAAAAATATTCTCAGCAACAGCTTCGTTGAAAAAGTGATCATCAAGCGCGATGCTCCTTCAACATTACGAGTGATCATTGAAGAACGAAAGCCTGCAGCAATTTTAGTTGCGAACGAACTCTATTATATCGCGGGTGATGGAACAGTGCTGCCATACATCGCATCATCGGAAACATATGATATTCCAGTGGTCAGTGGAGTAGATTCGCTGAACAAGATTAAGACGGGACAAAAATTGATTAATGCTGATGTTCAAGAAGCATTAGAGATCATTACGGCATGTAAGATGATAAGCGAGAATTTATTTCATGCAATCTCGGAAATTCGTCTGCGCAAAGGACATGATTTGATCCTGTATTCATTTGAAACGGGCGCGCCAATCATTTTTGGAAAAGGTGATGCGGTGAAAAAAATGGTGAAGTTGGAAGCGTTCTGGCAGAAATTTTTACAAAACAGCGATACAAAAGATATTCAATACATCGACATTCGATTTGATGACCAGGTTGTCGTTTCAAGAAAGTCGTAAATAATACAACGTCGGGCACTTGTTAAGTGTCTTACAACAGAACTCTCAAAGGGAAAACAATGAACGAAAATATTTATGTCGGATTAGATATCGGAACAACGAAGATCTGCGCGATTGTAGCATCTGTCAACCCAAATAATGAAATCAATATCCTTGGAATCGGTAGAAGTAAATCTGAAGGTCTGACTCGTGGAGTGATCACGCATATTGAGCGTACGGTCGAATCGATCAAAGCTGCCATCCACGAAACGGAAGCGCAATCCGGTGTGAAGATCCAGTCCGTTGTTGCCGGAATTGCCGGTGATCATATTCAAAGTTTACAAAGTCGTGGAGTAGTTGCCATCAGCGGTGCCGATCAGGAAATAACACAGGCCGATGTGAATCGGTTGATTGAAGATACAAAAAAGATCTCGCTTCCTTCTGACAGAAAAATTCTACACGTCGTACCGCAAGAATTTATCGTTGACGGCCAGGACGGTGTGTATGAACCGGTTGGAATGGCCGGAGTGAGAATGGAAGCATCGGTTCATATTATTACCGGATTGGTTACAGCAACACAAAATATCATCCGATGCGTTCAACGCGCTGGTGTGAGTGTGAGCGATATCGTGCTTGAACCGTTCGCATCAAGCGATGCTGTTCTCGATGGTGAAGAAAAAGAAGTTGGCGTGGTATTGATCGATATCGGCGGCGGAACAACAGATATGGCAGTCTTTGCAGACAGAACCATTCGATATACAGCAGTGATTGGAATTGCAGGAAGTAATGTAACGAATGATATCCGTCGTGGTCTGGGAATTTTAACAACGCAAGCAGAAGAAATAAAATTGAAATATGGTCACACGCACATTTCGTCGATTGCGGAGAATCATTCGTTCACGATCCCTGGAATCGGCGGACGCGATCCGATGACGGTTGATACGCAGATGTTGTGTCAGATTGTACAGCCACGCATGGAGGAGATTCTTGAGATCGCAGCTCTTGAAATAAAACGGTCCGGATATCAAAAACATTTGTCAGCAGGAGTGGTGCTAACCGGCGGCGGCGCACTAGTGAAAGGGACAACCGATCTTGCACGTGAAGTGCTTGGAATGCCTGTGAAACTGGGAATTCACGCGGATTCCACGGGGGGTTCGTCCGTGAAATTGAGAATCCTATGTATGCAACAGGCGTTGGTCTTGTCCTTCACGCGATCAAGAATCGTGCGCGCGGTGTCGCTTCCAATGTAGCAGAAACGAAAGTTCGCGGAGACAAACGAAACATTGTTGATAGAATGAAGGGGTGGTTTGACGAGCTTTAAGATTTTTGGAATTAGACAATTGATGATAAAAGAATAGAAAAATTATAAACAATACACTAACATTCACCAACACAAAAAGGAGTACTTATGCCAATTGAATTCGACAGCCCAGCAGAAAATGGTGCAAAGATCCGTATCGTCGGAGTCGGAGGTGGCGGAACAAATGCAGTTCACAGTATGATCACGCGGGGATTAAGCGGCGTTGATTTTATTGCGATCAATACTGATGTGCAGGCATTGGAAAGAAATTCATCAACATCAAAAATTCGTATCGGTAAGAATTTGACACGCGGTCTCGGCGCTGGCGCTGATCCGACGATTGGTCAACGTGCAGCAGAAGAAGATAAAGAAGAAATTGCACGTGCACTTGCCAATAGTGATATGGTATTTGTTACCGCAGGAATGGGTGGTGGAACAGGCACAGGTGCTGCTCCGGTGATCGCCAATGTTGCAAAAAGTTTGGGTGCGTTAGTAGTTGGCATTGTTACTAAACCATTCACACACGAAGGTAAAAAAAGAATGGCGCAGGCAGAATATGGAATTGAAGAACTGCGTAAACATGTCGATACGTTAATCGTTATACCTAATCAACGATTGTTGACACTTGTTGACAAAGCAACACCGATCACTCAGGCATTCGAAGTTGCCAACAGCGTACTATACAATGCAACACGCGGCATTTCGGATATCATTACCGTTCCCGGTCTTGTCAATCGTGACTTTGCCGATGTGAAACGAGTGATGCGCGATATGGGCGATGCATTGATGGGAACTGGAATTGCAACCGGCGAAAATCGTGCAACCGAAGCAGCCAATATCGCAATCTCAAGTCCGCTGCTTGAAGGAATTGATATTAAAGGTGCACAGAAATTGCTTGTCAATATCACTGGCGGCCAGAATCTTTCCATTCAGGAATATGATGAAGCGATTGCAATTATCTCTGAAGCTGCTGGCAATGATGCTGAAGTTCTTGCCGGAGTTGTTGTTGATAATAATCTCACTGATGAAATCATGGTGACGGTGATTGCGACAGGATTTAATAAGAGCGCTGTAAAACCGCAGCAACAACAAGATAGGTTTGCAGCAGCACGTCCACGCGGAATTCAAGTGGATCATATTCCAACCGGAGTTCGTGATCTGCAAAAATTCGATACGCCGACATATCTTCGCCGCGGAGTAGCGATCAATCCATTGCTTGCACAAGAAGACACAAAAGTTCATCCGATCGAATCATCACAACAGGATCTGGATAAACCTGCCTTCTTGCGACGGATCATGGATTAAAAACGAATACCGTTGTTAAAGTATCATACCTTGACAAGGATGTTTTGATTTCAAATGAAGGACCCGCGTGATGAGCGCGGGTTCTTTCGTTTAAGAAGATGTATTGCTTCTCCAGCAATCACTGTATATCTTCTCCGTGTCCTTCGAAAAATCATGGAATTTCACTCTTCACATATTCCGCCATTGCTTCGTGCAGTCCTTGCAGGGAATGCATCATTATCAGAAATAAATTCGCTTGTTCGCCACGCTCACCATTTCGCTTTGGTTCGGTTGAAACAATTGCTTGCATCAGGAAGACTGCATCTACAGTCGTTTCCGATTACTCTTGAATCTACAGCCATTGACTGTATTGCTGAATTATTCGAACGAGACAGTGATGGAGTGTTCATAGAATTAGAATATTTTTATTCAGTTGAACATGATCTGAGCCAATTGACTAATGATGATATTATTGCACATTTCCGTTCTCTTGTTTTTACAAAACTCAACGACGGTATCTTTCGATTATATCGGGAAAATGATCCCGTGTTCAGCAAAATCCTGCGTAATCTAAAAATAGCAATGGAAAAAACACCCGGCGTTTCTACTATTGAGAGATTTGGCATTACGTATCTTTTATTCTCGTTAGACGAAGAGCGAAACATTCACCTACCGGAATATCCCTTGGATGAATTTGAAAAAGAAGCTGCAAAACGATTCCGACATGGTGATTCATCAGGAAATTTTCTTTCAGTGTTGAGATCGGTGTTGACCGAACAAGATCAGTATCGACGACTCTATTCTCTTTTTGATTGTGCAGTATTGCTGAAACGTATTTCCGCATTGCGTATGATTCCAATAGAAGAAATATTCGACAGTGAACATACTTTGATGGAACAGGATATTCAATCAGTTGTGGAACGTACGTTGCATCAAATAAGGAATGACCTGTGTAAGAGATACGTACATTCTGGAAAATTTACAAGAGCAGTATTTGATCGTTATTTCTCCGCGATCGAAGAAATGATCATTGATACATTTGTTCGAAGTGATGGAAGTGAAAAGAGCTATGATCAGTATTTACAGCGATATGTAGAAGAATTGACATACGATAAATACCGAAAATACCATCGCGTACAATTTGAGTATATGACAAAGCTTGCCAAAAAAGCAGTCCGAGAACAATTGAAAGAACTGTTATAACTATTTTCTGCAGAATTATTGTCTTGTAAGGACATTATATACAAGAAGCAAACACAATCAATGAACCATTATTCTGAACATATAATAGAGCTGTTTATTCGCAACAGCATTGAAGTTGAACCGGACCGAGAGGCAATACTTCGTCATTTGAAAGCATGTGCGGGATGCAGAGAGTTGGCTCAGGAAATACATGATTTTTACATCCAAGCTGAGGATGCAAAAAAATTACTTGTTGGGCAATCAGATGAATCCACTTCGTTGGTGATGGAAGCGCATATTGAAAAACGACATATCTTCTCTGTTTATATCCCCAATTCGTTCCCTGTGCGACTGGTTCGTTTTGTGAAGAAAAAACCGATTACAAGTTCAATTTTTGTGTTAGGATTTATTGCATTGTGCTTTATTTCCATCAATACGATTCAAAAAAGATTTGAAGCAAATCCAGCATATTACGAATATAATATTAAAAATAACTCGCTTGTAGTATTCGATAAAAACGATACTAAATTATGGGAGAAAAGAATTAAAGAAGATGCTGCATCAATTAATGATTTCGCAGCATCTTCCATTCTTTATCGAACATTAACAGCGGATGTAGACAACGATGGAAAAAAAGAAATTGTTAGCATTTTGAGCTTTGCTTCTGATGAAAAACAGTCAACGAAGGCTAGATTGTTTGACGGAAAAGGTAATAACATAAACACATATAATATTCCATTTCAAAAAATCCAGTATAAATCAAAACTGTACGAAACAGAATTTTACCCTTCGTGTGTAGTCTTCGGTGGAAATAAGAAACAGAGCCTTTTTGTCTCAAACAATAATGGCCGGTCACCATCAGTTGTTGTCAGGTATGATGGAAAAGGGAATATTCTTGGAACGTATTGGCATTATGGCCAGACCTTGATGATATTTTTTGATGTAAATCATGATGGTCATGATGAATTAATCCTCAACGGCATTAATGATACTGAAGATGAAACCAATGGATCATTTGCAACGACAATAATTTTAGATCCCGACAAAGTTGTTGGAAATTGTGAAAGTTCTGCAACAAGAGGTTTTGGTTTTCCTTCATCGAATGCTGAATTATGTTATATACGATACCCAAACCCTGAAATCGTAAAACAATTAGAATGTAATCTTGGTGCTTCAAACAGTACCAACAACAAAGGTGACAAACTTTTTCGGGTACTTAATAGAGCAAATTTTGAACAATCATCAATTGCAATCGAATATTTTATTGATTCAACTTTTACCGTAAAAGATGTAAAGTTTGATGCAGGAATGTTGATCAAACACAGCCAATTGTATAAAGAGGGAAAACTGATGCACCCGGTCAATGATGAGTATATTAAATCCTTGAAAGAAGCAGTATTATATTGGAATGGATCAACGTGGGTGAATACACCGGCAAAAATCATAGGACAATTAAGTCTTAAATAATATTGTTCTACTCATTTAGAATGTGTTTAATGTCTTTTGAAAGAATCTTTCAAAAGACATTTTTTTTATACCGATAAAAATTCTGCAAAAACCTCACAATGTAAGGATTATAAAATATTGCATAAAGTAACAATATCGTTGGAATAGGAGGTTAATCATGGAGACGACGGAGAGGAATCATATCTTTTGGAAGTTAAAAGTAACCGTTTGTTGTTTATTGATGGTAGGGCTATTCTTCGTATCGCTGATTTTTCTTCCATATGAACTTTTTTTTGCCAACGCGTTGATCATTCTTTTCATACTCCGCTATGTTGAGAAGAAATTAAAAATGTCTTTGACTGAGCGGGGCAATAAACCGTAATGATTTCAGTCACTTCTGACCTTGTTATTGTCAACAACAAAAGACTCTAAAGGAAACACAATGTATGAGTTATTCCCTTAACATTGAATTTAAAAAACAATACCTTCATATTATAGTCAACGGTGAAAGTAATTTGGCAAACGTTCTTTCCTATTTTGAAGAGATATATGAAGCATGTGTTTACCAACGATGTTCCAATGTATTGATTGAACAACATTTGACGGGACCCTGCCTTGATACGTTCGATATCTTTGTTGTTGTCACCAAAAACTTTAACAGAGCAAAGAGCATTGGTTTACGTCTTGCATTTATCGATATGAATACCCAGCACAACACACAAGCATTGAAGTTTGGGGAAAATCTTTCTCATATGCGCGGTGTGAACGCGCGAGTGTTTTATAATAATAACACTCAAGAAATGGTTCCCTGGCTCCTGGGTAAGGAAACAGTAAACAGTAATTAGACAAAATCCTGAAGTGGCAACATTTTTAGAGTTTTTTCTTAAGAAACAATCTCGAAAATGAATTTTATTGTTTTTCGAAATGAGCCTGTCGGCAGACAGGGAATCTCGCTTTAATAATTGGAAGAAAAAATAGGATTTCTCTTTCGACTAACAACGTCGGAATCGAAATGACATTGATCGGATATTTTTGTGATGCCTCCTCATAATACCAATCGGCGGAATAAAACGGATATCAGTGTTGTGTGTTTCTAAGTTGAGAAATTCAAATTTAATCCGAAAGAGTTCTCTACAACCTTCATCAATACTTTGCAATTTTGTCGAACTCACCTTCATGCTCAAGTCTCGATCTGAAAGCTCCGATCAAGCACTTCTATGATACAAAAACATTTTACTGAGCAAATTTTCAAGAATATCGTGTCATTATCAGGGGTTCAATATTTAAATATAAGAGTCTCCATAGTGTTGATCGTATCGCAAATTAGAAAAAGTTAAGTTCTTCAAGATTGGATTGTCTTTCCTGCTGTATTTCTCTATCTTTATGCATTATGGCATCATTGTTTAGAACAAGTGTTGTTTACATCTTCGTAATAATCTGCATAACCAGCGAAATCAGAGCTCAAACCAAGCGAATCGACTCACAATTCCGAATTGCACGTCTTAAATACTCCGGCGGAAGCGATTGGTATAACGATCCATCGGCAGAAGTGAATTTACTAAAATATGTAAAGCAATACGCCGGTATTGACACCGATCCAAAATATGAATTTGTAGAGATTTCTAATGACAATTTCTTCTCATTTCCCTTTATCTTTATGACAGGGCATGGTAACGCGACGTTTTCGGATTATGAAACGAAACGACTGCGAACGTATCTTGAAAGCGGCGGTTTTCTTTTTATTGATGATGACTATGGAATGGATAAAGCAGTCCGAAGGGAAATGAAAAAAGTTTTTCCGGAAAATGATTTTGTAGAGCTTCCGTATAGCTATGGATTGTATTCGTGCATGTTTTCTTTCCCGAATGGCGTACCAAAGACACACGAGCACAATAATAAACCTCCGCAGGGCTTAGGGATTTTTCACAAAGGTCGTTTAGTTATCTACTATACCTTTGAATCAAATCCTAGTGATGGGTGGGCTGACCCGGATGTACATAACGATCCGCAAGAAAAACGTGAAGAAGCATTAAAGTTCGGAACGAATATAATAGTTTGGAGTTTAACACAATAAGTAATGACACAACAGACACAACATATTGTCAATCAGATCAAAGAACGGATCGATACTACTCGACGCTCACTGTATCGAAAGGAAATATTCACCGAAGGATTAAAAACATTTTCTGTTATTGTTCTGATTGGAACGTTATTGGTATCGATCGAATCGCTTGCTGAATTTGATTCGAAGACACGAACGATTCTTTTCTATTCATACATCATCTTTTCTGTTGTCATAGGTCTTTGGTTACTATGGCGTCCGGTGCTGAGGTCATTAGGAATTTTCAAACAGCATTCTGACCGCGAAATTTCACGGATGATTGGTGCAAAGTTTGAAAAAATCGCAGACCGTTTGGAGAACGTACTCGATTTATCGGATATGCTGAAGAATGGTGATGGCACCAGTTCCCCGGAATTGATCGAAGTGGCGTTAGAGCATTTTAGCAAATCAACAACAGGAATAAATTTTGCAAGTGTTATATCATTTGTAAGGTTGCAAAATTTACTACGAATTGTTTCTGCGATTAGCATAACTGTATTGGCACTTGTTGTGATTCCCGGAACACCATTTCACGATGCATTCAATAGAGTGCTCCATTATGATAAAGAATTTGTACCGTTACAACGGTTTTCGTTCTCCGTTACTCCTGGTAACATCGATATTGTGAAAGGGGAATCGGTAACCATTCATGCCATCATCGTCACTGCGGTCGATGAACAGTCCATTCCAAAAGTAGTTACGCTGTCATATTCCGAAAAAAATGTAGATGTTAAAGAACATATCATACTCCAATCAGATTCAGCAGGGCAATTTCGATATCTCTTTCCTGTTATAAAAGCATCAATGGAATATCAACTGTCATCGGAGATTGGTATTATTAGTGATAAATATTCTATTACTGTTGGAGATCGTCCATTCATTCGCTCGCTTGCCATATCAATTATTCCTCCGGCATATACAAAATTAAAGAAGGAAATGCTCGATGAAAATATCGGCGATGTGCTTGTGTTACCCGGAACATCCATCATTTGGAACATTGTGCCAAGTAAAGATATTTCCGGAGCGACAATTGTATTTAAGAACGGACCAACCCTTCCATTGAAAAAAAATGGAGAGGTATATAGTGGTGAATTATCAGCGATCAATCCAACATCATATTACATTGAATTGGAAGACGCAAACGGAAACACGAATCAAAACATCATTGAATATAAGATTGATATGTTAACGGACGAATACCCATCAGTTGTAATAGTTTCGCCCGGAAAAAATATTGATGTGACCGAGGCAATGCAATTACCGCTGGAACTAAAAATTGATGATGATTTTGGTATCAACAAATTTCAGTTGTTATTCCGTTTAATGGAATCGAAATTTGAAAAACCGGAAAAATCATTTGGCTCGATCATTCCATTCGACACATTGAATTCGAAAAATGAGATCGTCAGTTATCTATGGGATCTTTCGCTGCTTGGATTGGTTCCGGAAGATGTCGTTGAATATTACGTTGAAGTACAGGACAACGACGTCGTGAACGGTCCCAAAACAACAAAGAGTCAAACATATCTGATACGGCTTCCATCGTTGGAAGAAGTATTTTCCGACGCGGATAAAACGCATGATAATGCGTTAAAAACGTTAGAAGAATCCTTGAAGGATGCAGAGGAACTGAAAAAAGATCTTGAAGAACTTTCTAATGACATGAAACGCAATCAGCAAATGGATTGGCAGAAACAAAATAAAGCTGAACAAGCATTGAAAAAATATGAGGAGATTCAAAAGAAAGTTGACAATGTGAGCAAAACCGTTGATGAGATGACCCAGAACCTTCAACGGAACAACACGCTCTCCAAAGAGACATTGGAGAAATATATAGAATTACAAAAGACGCTGAGTGAACTGAACTCGCCGGAATTTCAAAAAGCAATGAAACGTATGCAGGAAGCGATGCAAAATGTTTCTCCGGATCAACTTCAGGAAGCGATGCAGCAAGCACAGTTCAACGAAGAACAATTTCGCCAAAGTATTGATCGAACGATGAAATTGTTAAAGCGTATCCAGATAGAACAAAAAGTAGATGAACTCCTGAAGCGATCGGAAGAAATGAAACAAGCACAGGAAAATGTGAATAAAGAAACTCAACAGTTGAAACAGAACGATTCTCAAAAAGCAACTGAACTTGCTCAGAAACAAGACGAGATCAATAAACAGTTGAGCGATGTTCAAAAAGAGCTGAATGATCTTGGTAAAAAGATGGGCGAATTTCCCAAAGAAATGCCGACGGATAAATTAAATGCGGCAAAGGAAGCGGCGAATGATAAAGATATGCAGACTGCCATGAAACAAAGTTCGCAGCAGCTTCGCTCAATGCAGATGGAACGTGCGATGACTGCACAACAACAGGCGAACAGCGGCATCAGCGAAATGCAGCAGGAACTTTCTGAATTGCAGGAACAAATGCTGAACAATCAAATGCAGCAGACAATGAACGCGTTGAAAAAATCAATGCAGGATATGCTGCAGCTTTCTCAAAAACAAGAGGAGCTCAAGAATCAATCACGCTTGTTGGATCCAAATTCCCAGCAATTTAAAGAAATGGCGCAGCAGCAGCAAAATCTTCAAGGAGATTTGAGCAACGTTGCAAATGCAATGACGGAACTTTCCCAGCAGTCATTTGTCGTTACGCCGGAAATGGGGAAACAGATTGGGAGAGCGATGGCGCAAATGCAGCAAGCAATGAATGGAATAGAACAACGTAATGGACAAAGTGCAAGCGCTTCGCAGAATGAAGCGATGGCTTCGCTGAACAAAGCAGCAACCCAAATGCAAGGGGCAATGAAACAGATGCAGCAACAAGGCGGTCAAGGTGGTGGTTCATTGATGCAACAATTGCGAAACATGGCAATGCAGCAGCAACAGATCAATACGCTGACACAGCAGATGGGACAACAGGAGGGAATGTCACAACAGCAAATGCAGGAGATGGGTAGACTTGCACGGCAGCAAGATGCTGTAAGAAAATCTCTGGAACAATTGCAGCGCGAATCACAGGGTTCTCCTGAGAAAAATAAAGTGATGGGAGATCTGGATAAAATTGCTGATGAGATGAAAGAAGTAGTCGAGCAATTACGTCAGAACGAGGTCAATCCGAATACGACACAGCAACAGGAACGTATACTGTCTCGATTACTTCAGGCGCAACGCTCTATGCGAGAACGTGATTTTGAACAAAAACGTAAAGCGACGACCGGTATCACTCCTCAAAGAAAGAATCCTACCGAACTTTCCGCGCAGACCGATGACTCGCGGTTACAAAAAGATCTTCAGCGTGCTCAGGAAGCAGGATACAGCAAGGATTATATGGATCTGATCCGAAAATATTATGAAGCGATCGGACATCGGGCACAATAATTTTTCTCACTAATCATTCACCATCAGATCTCAATGCCTTTTAAAAAAAATAGTGGGGATGTTCGTTCATTATTCGAACGCATGATTGACAATTCATCCGAAGCCATGATCATGTTTGACAAGCATGCGAATATTGTCCATGTCAATAACGAATTCACGCGAATGTTTGGATATACAGTTGAGGAAGTGAAAGGGAAAAAATCCTCCGAGACCATTGCCCAGGAATTCGGCGAAGAAGTTACAAATCTTACGCAAAACATACTGCAAGGAAATATCAATCATATTGAAACATTACGCCATCATAAAAATGGCAAACCAATTAATGTCTCAATTATCAGTATGCCGATCATTGAAGGAAATCAGTGCAACGGCATTTGTTCGCTCTTTACCGACATTACGAACAACAAGTTGGTAGAAATGAATCTGCATCATGAACGGAATTTACTTCGAACGATCCTTGAATCGATTCCCGATGAAATATATGTAAAGGACAGAAAAGGAAGGTTTCTGTTGGCAAATTCTGCTTGTGTGAAAGCATTGAAAAATGTTGGTATCAATACAACGGAAGAACTACTTGGAAAAACAGATCTTGATCTGCTCTCTTCGGACATTGCGCGTAAAGAATATGACGAAGAACAGAACATGATGAGTGTTGGTGAAGCGATTATAGATAAAGAACAGACTCTTCGTGATGAAGCAACAGGAAAGATCCTGCGTTCGATACTGATCAGTAAAACACCATTGAAAGACGGCCACGGAGATGTTGTCGGATTAGTGGGGATCAACCGCGAAGTGACATCCATGGCGATCGTTCGTGAAGCACTGAGTGCAAGTGAAGAAAAGTATCGAACTATTTTTGAGAATGTGCAGGATGTTTTCTATCAGACGGATCTTTTCGGATTGATTACCGATATCAGTCCTTCTATTCATCGATATTCACAATATTCCCGCGAAGAATTGATCGGCAAACCTGTTGAGAGTGTTTATGCCAAACCGTCTGATAGAAAAATATTGATGAAAACATTGCTCGAAAAAAATGAAGTCGTTGATATGCAGATCCCGCTGAGAACTAAGAACAATACGGTCATTCCAACATCAGTTAACGCACATTTGTTGTTTGACAAAAATAAACGGCCGATTGGTGTTGAAGGATCATTACGTAATATCAGCGAACGTGTAAAGGCAGAGAATAATCTTCGCGAAACGAGTTCACGTCTTTCAGCCATGATACAGAATCTCAATGCAGGTGTTCTCGTAGTAAATCAAGAAAGCTTGATTCTTCTTGTCAATGAACAATTCCGTTCAATGTTCAAGGTACAAGAAAGAATTAATGAATTGATTCTATCAAATTCTGAGCAGTTGCAGCAAACTGTGGAACAAGCATTTTCCAATAGCGAGGAATTCAATGTGAGAGTGAATGATATTTTAATGTGGCGTGAACCGGTTGTGCGTGAGGAAATAACGCTGAAAGACGGTACGATTGTGGAACGTGATTATGTCCCTATCATCATCGAAGGAGAATACAAAGGACATCTATGGCAATTCCATGATGTTACGGGAAGCCGGCGTGCACAGGATATTCTTTCGCGGTATGCCGAAGACCTGTATCGTGCAAAACGGCAGGCGGAACAACAGAACATCATTTTAGAACAACAATCGGGAGAATTGATCCGAACTCGTGAAGTGGCTTTGCAGGCATCAAAACTCAAGTCAGAATTTGTTGCGAACATGAGCCATGAGATTCGAACTCCAATGAACGGAGTGTTGAGCATTGCTGAGCTGCTGTTAGAAACAAAACTCACACCTGAACAGCGCGAATTTACCGAGACGATAATGCATTCAGGCGAATCATTGCTGAAGATCATCAATGACATTCTCGATTTTTCAAAGATCGAAGCAGGGAAACTTTCGATTGAAGTAACGGATTTTAATTTGGAAAATGTTGTTGAAGAAACAGCGTCGCTTCTTGCATACAAAGCAAATGAAAAGAATGTTGAATTGATCTCTCATATCTCCCATGCCGTTCCGGTATTGCTCCGTGGTGATGCTCTGCGTATTCGTCAGATCATCATGAACCTCGTCGGAAACGCAATTAAATTTACCGAGCGTGGCGAAGTGATCGTCCGTGTTTCGCGTGTGAAAGAATTCAACCACATTGTTGAATTGAAATTCAGCATCAGCGATACGGGAATAGGAATTCCGATCGACGTTCAACAAAAATTATTCCAACCATTCATTCAGGCAGACGGATCGACAACACGAAAATATGGCGGCACAGGACTTGGTCTTACCATTTCAAAACAATTAGTAGAAATTATGGGCGGAACGATTGGATTAGAAAGTGAACCTGGAAAAGGAAGTACGTTTTGGTTCACTATTCCATTTGAGCTACAGGAAAATATCCCGTTCGTGGAGAATGAAACATTTCCTTCATTGAATATTTTGATCGTCGATGACAATGCAACGAATCGAATGACATTGTTTCAACATCTGACTGCCTGGGGCATGAGTGCGGATGAGGCTGTTGATGGAAACTCTGCGATCCAAAAAATCGAACAATCGGTGCGATCTAATGCTCCGTACCAGTTGATTATTGTTGATATGCAAATGCCGGGGATGGATGGTTTACAACTAGCACTTCAGATACGCCGTACATATGGGCGAATGCACAATATTGTTATGATTTCATCCATGAAAGTGACAAAAAATGAATGGCAGACAGCGGGTATCGATTTATTCCTCCTCAAGCCAATCCGAAAACATGACCTTTATTCCCTTATTACTACAGTATTCAACACTGAACATTGGGCGCCGGAAACTGCCGACACATCAACAACGCAGGAGCCTGCAGTTATCATGAACGTATTGAGCATACTGGTTGCGGAGGATAATGCGGTCAATCAAAAAGTGGCGTTAAAGATGTTGGAAAAATTGCACATCGCCGCCGATCTTGCGTTCAATGGGGTTGATGCGGTAAATGCTGTAAAGAACAAACGGTATGATCTTATATTTATGGATGTTCAAATGCCGGAAATGGATGGACTGGAAGCGGCAAAAAAAATCCGTGAGTTAGAGTTGCCGCCGAAACATACGATAATCGTGGCAATGACAGCGAATGCATTGCAGGGTGACCGCGAGCGGTGTTTGCTTGCAGGGATGGATGATTATCTTTCCAAACCGATCAAACAAAGTGATCTGAAAGCAATCATCGAAAAATGGACATCATTAAAATCACAAAGTATTAATAAAGATAGTATTACTCCGTCGATGATTCCTTTGGAATTGATAGATCCGGCACGGGTTGCAGAGATTATCGAACTCGGAGAAAAAGCATTACTGGTGGAGTTGTTAGGGCTCTATCTTGCCGATGGGAAAGAGGCGATTATTGATATTGGAAGAGGACTAGAGACTAATGATGCAATTATGGTGCGCGAAAGTTCACACAAACTAAAAGGAAGCTCAGCAAATCTTGGAATCAAACAACTTCAACACATTTGTTCTTCAATTGAAGAATTTGCCCGTGTCGATGATCTAAAAAGCGCACAACCATTATTGAATCCACTCTTGGAAGAATTTAAAGCTGTGCAGCAATATATAAGCACAACATATCCATTATAGATACAATTTATTTTTTTCTTCTCTCCAAAAGATTTGTATATTCATCCAACCAAAGAAAATTACATTAAAGGAATGTTGAATGAAAGGTATTGTACTTGCCGGAGGCTCCGGTACTCGGCTATATCCAATCACCAAAGTTTATAGCAAGCAGCTTACCGTTATCTACGATAAACCGTTGATCTATTATCCGCTTTCTATTTTGATGCTCGGCGGTATCAAGGAT
>JANXZD010000030.1 GCA_025355705.1 Bacteroidota bacterium
CTCACCCACAACTTCTTTACCAAACAATCTCAACCAAAGATTACTTTTTCTTTCTTTCTTAAAATAAAATTCTATAAATAAGCTATTGTCGTAACTCTTTACCGATTCGTGGAATATTCTCTTTGCTACTTTTTCCGGTCCAGTAAGAATTTCAGATTGATTATATTTACCTAAGAAAACTATTTTCAAAGCATATTCTTGTACTGTTGTAACGGAATTTGACATACAATTATTCATTTCCCTTTTTTGCAATGGCAATAAGATTTTGTGTTACAATTTCTGCCCGTGGCATAGCATACAATTTCTCAACAAGACGTTGGAAAAGATTTAAAACAAATAATCGTTTTTTTCCAATAGAGTTGTTATGAATATTAATATCCTTGAATCCGGCATCAAACAATACCTGCCGAATACTTTCTTCCGTAAATCCTGTTTCATGGGTAAAATCTATGTATCTACTGCGCAAACCAGTAAGACTTCCCATATTTGGTGTCCGAACTATGACCTCTCCTCCAACTTTTAAGGATTTATAAATCATTTTATTAAATTCAACAATCTTGTTTTTAGGGAGATGCTCAATAAGATCTAATGCTATGATGTAGTCATAAGAATTTGCGGTGTTTTGCAGATATGTAACGACATCTGAATTCTCAACCATTTGAGTGACGTATTTTTTACATACTGCAAGTTGATCTTCAGAATGATCAACCCCCAGAATATCAGTTGCCCCTATGGAGAGCAAATAATTTAATGTACCACCGATCCCACACCCCAATTCTAATATTTTTTTATT
Organism: Bacteroidota bacterium; assembly: GCA_025355705.1. GTDB lineage: Bacteria > Bacteroidota > Ignavibacteria > UBA10030 > UBA8401 > UBA8401. Next base: position 794 of record JANXZD010000030.1, read on the forward strand.
CTGTACATTTTGGAGATACTGACCCATTTCTCGTTCATACCCCTTTTTTGATATATTAACCCATTGGCGGACCGAATCCTCAGAATCTATATCTATTTTGTTTATGTGCGAATAATGGTTCTTAAAATAGTTTTCTTTCACAATTTACTTCCCCCATTTAATCCGTTTAGATTTATATAAATAATATAATTGAATTATGAATATTAAATATTCGGCAGAAATAGTTGCGATAACTGCGGCCATAATTCCAATTTTTTCAAGCAATAGTATGTTTATTACAAGATTCACAAACATTGCAAAAAATGCAGAAATCATTGCTTTTCGCTCTTGACGTATTGAATTGAGCATCACTCCTGTAAAATTATTAAGGAACAATCCCGGGAGTGCAAATGATAACAATCCAAGCAAACCACCTGAGACTATATACATATCACCATAAATCAGTGATAAAAGTATCTCTGGAAAGATATTAAAAAATACTACCACTGATAGACTAAATCCTAAGAGCAATGAAAAAGGTTTTAACAATTCATTGATATATAACTGTTTTTGAAAAGAATATTTTTGTGATAAGTCAGTAAAGAGGGGTGTTAACAATATTCCCGATATCATTTGCGGTATTTTGTAGACCGAATAGGCTACCGAATAATACGAAACCGATTCAATGATAATATAATGTTGGATCAACAACACATCAATTTTATCATATATCCAAACAAAAGACACTCCAATTCCCATTGGCAACGAAGATCGCAAAACTGTTTTTAATACTGAGTAATTGAATAAAGGTGAAACCGTAATTCCATTTTTTTTAACAACTTGATACAGAAAATACGTTTGACTAAGAATTGCAATGAAAAGAAATACTATGATATAAATGGAAGAGAAGGAAAAGATTAGTAGAATAAATATCCCGATTGGAATAATTATTCTGCTTTTTGTCAACGAAATAAATGAATCTTCATATCGATCAAGACCATAAAGAACTTTTGAGAGTAAACTGGAAAATCCAGTTGAATAAATCGTAATTGAAATTAGAATAACCAGACTGGAAATCGGGATATTTGCATAGAAATAGTAAAGTAATGTGAGAAAACTGTATACACCAAAAAAAATAATTCTAAATCCAATTGCAACATTGAACTCTTCGGTAATCGATATCTTTCGTGATGCCATTTCACGCTGGAAGTACGATCCAAATCCGAATTCGAAAAATGAATTGAGAATATTGGCAAAAGCAAAAGCTGCAACAAATATTCCGTATTCTTTAACATCGGTTGTTCGCGCAAAATAGACGAACACAAGAAAGAATACTCCTTTCTCGAGTAACGCCATGAACAGAGTGTATTTCCCCTTGTTGATAAGTTCATATATGGATCCATTTGTCTTCATAGTAGAATAAACTGATCCTTGAAATGTATTTTTCAAAAACTTATTGTCCGATGTTGACAAAAGGTCAATTCGTTTTTATTGAAACACCCTGTCACAATATTATTTTCCCGTTTTTGTAATAGCAATATATGATTTGCTGATTCCAAATAATCTCTCCGTGCGGATTACCGCATCAGAAAATAATTTTTTAATTTCTGATTTTTTCATTAGCTGAATCTCAGTTACAACCTTTAATGCTTCTTCTTTTGTATTACATTTTGTATACCACCCAAGAGAATAATGTCTGACCAGAAATACTCTTAACAATAGCGGCATCCAATGAAAAAATGGAAAAAGAAAATGCGGCTCAAGTGGAAAATAAAAGCTTGGCGTTTGTACAAAATATTTTTTTGCAACCCTTCTAACTTCATTCGCCATTTTCATTTGATTTTCAAATGTAAACAAGTGTTCGATCACTGAATTGGAAAAAACAATATCAATTGAACCATCCGCATAACGTGATAAATCCCGAGCATCACCGATCACTGATGTAATATTGGGATAATGTGTTTCAACTGGATCCAAATTCAGAAGTATGATTTTGTGTTTGGTATTTACAAACCCCTGAATCTCCCAGAACCGTTCCCACCCACCCACATCGAGGATCGTTAGAGATTCACCGGAACACGAAGAGAGCAGTTCAAGGAATAATTTGAATCGTTCTCTTCGAAATTTACTTGCCAAAGAATCCGATGAAACACTGTTTGCCAAGTTTTGAAGTATTTTCCGCATTCAACAAACTACGCATTCTTCATATTAAAAGGAACATCGTCAAAAAACCAAAAGCCTTTGAAGAGAACTCTCCAAAGGCTAAGGCAACAAAATTTGAAAATATTGTTTTATAATTCATTAAGAAATTATTCTTCTCCCGATCTACTCTTTTCATATTCCGAGATGATCTTATCCGCAACATCTCTCGGAACTTCGTCGTAATGTGAGAATTTTTGACGATGCATCCCTCTTCCCTGCGTCATTGAACGAAGCGTGGTTGAATAGTGGTACAATTCTTTCAATGGAACCGCAGATTTGATGATCTGGTGCGAACCGTCCGTATCCATTCCAATGATCTTTCCTCTTCTGCTGGAAAGATCCCCCATGACATCACCCATATGGTCATCCGGAACAATCACTTCAACTTCGTAGATTGGCTCAAGTAGAACCGGTTTTGCTTCTTTAAATCCTTTTCTAAATGCCTGCGAACCCGCGATCCTGAACGACATATCATCGGAATCGACATCGTGATACGAGCCGTCGAACAGCGTTACTTTTACATCGATCACCCTGTACCCTGCAATAATACCATGCTCCAATGTATCGGTAACACCTCGTTCTACAGCAGGAATGAATTTTCCGGGCACAACACCGCCGACCACTGCATCTTCAAACTCAAATCCGGCACCGCGCGGTTTTGGCTCGATCTTCAAATGGACATGGCCGTATTGTCCACGCCCGCCCGATTGTTTCTTATGTTTGAATTCCACATCCGGAGCAACGCCTTTAATTGTCTCTCTGAATGGAATGCGCGGCTCGATCAAATTCACTTCCACCCCGAATTTATCTTTCAACCGCCGCACAATGATTGCAAGATGCAATTCTCCTTGCCCTGAAACAACGGTCTGCCGTATCTCAGGATCAACTTTATACACAAATGTGGGATCTTCTTCGTGAAGCGTATGAAGACCGCTGCCGATCTTATCTTCTTCCCCTTTTACTTTCGGAATGATCGCTTCGGTGATCACCGGTTCCGGAAAATCGATCGGATGATAGATAACGGGAAATGATTTTGTGCACAACGTATTATTCGTGTGCGTATCCTTTAATTTTACAACTGCTCCAAGATCGCCTGCGTGAAGTTTTGCCACTTCTTTACGTTCGCGTCCGTTCATTACGAAAATCTGTCCGAGACGTTCCGGCTTTTCATTGGATTCGTTCACGAGATCCATACCGGGAATGATCGCGCCGGAATAGACCTTAAAGAACGACAGTTCACCGACATGATGCTCTGAAACTGTTTTGTACACGAACAATGTTGCGGGGCTCGCATCATCGATCTTTACTTCGATCTCTTTTTTCGTATTCACATCGGTCGCCGTCACCGTTTGGATCTCCATCGGTGGCGGACAGTAACTAGAAACAAATTCCAGCACATTCAACACACCAACATTGGTCGAGGCAGAAGAAGCGAACGTCGGATAGATTTTTCTGTCGAGCAATGCTTGATGCAATCCTTTTCGTATCTCTTCATCGGCAAGCGTCCCATTCGTCAGGAATTTATCAAGCATTACTTCATCAGACTCAGCGATCTTCTCGATCAATTCTTCATGTAATTTCGTTGTCTTCTCTTTGAACTCTGCCGGAACTTCTTCTTCGGTATAAGCGCCGTTTCCATTCGGAGCAAAGCGAAGCATTTTCATTTTCACCACATCAATAATTTCTTTTGCTCCGGCTCCCGTCTTCACCGGAAATGTGACGATCGTTGCATCACTGCTCAATCGTTCGCGGATAGATGCGAACACTCTATCAAAATCTGCAGTATCGGTATCAATTTTATTGATCACAAATAACGATGGTAATTTATATCCTTTTACATGCTCCCACACAAATTCGGTTCCGACCTCAACTCCTTCAAACGCGCGGATGAATGTCACCGCACTGTCCGACACACGCAGTGATGCTTTCACTTCACCGGTAAAATCAGTGTAACCGGGAGTGTCGAGCAAGTTGATCTTGATATTGTTTACATCGGTGGTGAGCAGTGAAGAATTGATGGAGATCTTTCGTTCGATCTCGTCGGGATGGTAGTCGGAGATCGTGTTTCCATCTTCGATCCTCCCTTGACGATTGATAACTCCGGTGGAAAATAACGCGGCTTCGGAAAACGATGTTTTCCCGCAGCCGCCGTGCCCAATAAGGGCGATAGTCCGAATCTGTTGAGAGGTATACTCTCGATAATTATTATTTTGGCTCACAGCAAGCTCCTTTTACTCGTATGCTGCTAATGAGGAGTCATCGCTGCAGACGATGATGAGTAGGTTGATAGAGATGTGAAATGAATGATAACAGTGTACAGCTTATTCTTCGTAACGAGACGATCGTCCGCCGATTGCACGATTGAAGAAGGAGGTGAATCCTCGTATCACTCCGCCAAGAGAATTCATCACTTCCATGATAGGCGATTCGATCGCATCTTGAACGCGTCGTTCAAAAGCGGCAACATTATCCGCAACACCCTTGAGTGTTTCAACTGAACTTTTCAACATGGCGATCTGTTCGTCAAAATTTTCTACGATCACTCGTATTTTTTTTGTGATCACTTCCAGATTTTCCAGTGTTGGAATTGTTCGGATTGCAACTTGTTTCAAGTTCATATCGATCGTGCCAAGCAAATCACGCAATTTTACCAACACAACAATCGCATAGATCGACACACCGGAGAGCAGTAACAGCACAATAATTTGTGCAATAGTTAAAAAATTTTCCACGGGTTGCTCCCTTGTTTAATTTTTATTTTTCTCTGACTGCCCTTTTCCGCGGA
>JANXZD010000130.1 GCA_025355705.1 Bacteroidota bacterium
TGCGGGTGAATCAATTGACAGTATATATGTTCCTTCACTTCTTGGTAAAACGTTCGGCGAAGCTGTGAAATTATTGAAAGAAAAGGGTCTGCGTACTGGGAACATCACTTATCAATTGAATGAAGAACTTGTTCCTAATACTGTGATAGACCAACTTCCCCGTGAGAATGAAATTGTCACAACCCAAAAGGAAGTTGATCTGTTCATTTCGCAGTCACCGGAAAATCCTGTAAAAAAAATACAAAAAGATAAATAATATGTTAGCGAAAGAGTCTTTAGTTGTACCATCACTGCTCTCTGCGAATTTTGCTAATCTTGAACGTGATATTAAGAGAATTGAATCTGCAGGAGCAACTATCCTTCATTTAGATGTTATGGACGGACATTTTGTACCGAATATCAGTTTTGGAACAAATGTCGTCAAAGCTATTAATGCTACCACTGATGTAATTCTTGATACCCACTTGATGATTGAAAATCCAGATCACTTTCTTGAACAATTCAGAGATGCCGGTTCAGATATATTGACCGTACATGTTGAAGCATGCACCCATTTATATCGGACTATAACGAGGATCAAAGACCTTGGAATGAATGCAGGAGTAAGTATCAATCCAGCAACGTCATTGAACACAATCGAAGAAATATTACCGTTCACTGATCTTATTTTAGTAATGTCGGTTAATCCAGGTTTTGGTGGACAAAAATTTATAGAATCAAGCCTTCAGAAAATTATAAGTCTTTCTAAAATAATCAAAGAAAAAAATCTCACAACAATTATTGAAGTTGATGGCGGAATTGATTTAAGCACAGCAAAGGAAGTAAAGGATGCTGGAGCTCATTATTTTGTCGCAGGAAATGCAATATTTGGTAATGGGAATATTGAAAATAATTATTCACTATTAACCTCTCTTATAAAATAATATGAATTATGCTCTGAAAAATATAAAAATAGTAACTCCATTTAGAATTGTTGATAATGGAACAATTGTGATTACTGATAAACAGATTTCTAATATGGGAAAAGTATCTGATGTCAATATCACATCTGATATTCCAGTGTTTGATTTAAACGGAATGACAGTCACTCCGGGCTTTATCGATCTTTTAGTCCATGGTGGCGGAGGAAAAGGATTTGCAGATGATAGCGATGAATCAATCAATACAATCTCTGATTTTTTTTTCTCTCATGGAACGACAGGAATGCTTGCTTCATTGTTCAGTAAAAAAATTGATTTGTTGAAAAATGATGTCAACAGAATTGCTACATATGCTGAACAGCATAAAGATTCTAATATTTGGGGAATTCATATGGAGGGGCCATTCATCAATCCATTGATAAAAGGGGCTCATAAGATCGAGTATTTATGGGAACCCAGTGTTGAAATGTGGAATGAATTGAATGCATCAGCGCGTGGTTACATAAAATTAATGACCATTGCTCCTGAACTTAAAGGAAATATTGATGTCATACGAGCAGCAGCAAGTCAGGGTGTTGTGCCATCTATAGGACATACATTAGCATTGTATGATGATATTGAAAAAGCAATTGATAACGGTGCAGCACATGTGACACATATGTTCAATGCTATGAGACCATTTCATCATCGCGAGCCGGGGATTATGGTGGCAGCCCTGCTTCGCAATGAATTAAAAGTTGAATTAATTGCTGATGGTATTCATGTTGATCCAATTGTTATGAAATTACTTCACAACATCAAAGGGAGCGGGGGAATTATTCTTGTCACCGATGCAATTCGAGCGTGCGGAATGCCGGATGGTAATTATCATTTTATGGATCAAAAAATAATCGTAAAAGACAAACGTGCATTTCTTGAAAATGGCACTCTTGCAGGAAGTACGTTAACGATGGAAGATGCTGTTCGGAATATGGTGCAGCTCGTTGGTGTTCCTTTAACAGACGCTGTACGGATGGCGTCATTAAATGGTGCTAAAGTATTAGGACTTGAGCATGAAAAAGGTATTTTGGCTGTAGGAAAGGATGCTGATCTTGTTGTTATGGATGACCAATTCACAGTTCATGCTACAATCTATGAAGGTCAAATTAAATACCGTAAAGGAAATATCCTTTCGTAACATTTTGGTAAAATACAATGATTCTTTAAAAGTGGCAGACAGTTGTCTGCCACTTTTATTTTAAATATTATTTGACATTAAGTGATTTCGACCTTATATTGTTAGTAAATAATCATGATAACCTAAAAAAATAAGGTGCAACTGTGAATTCCTTACATCACTTAGATGAAATCGACATAGCGTTGCTAGAAATACTGCAGAAAAACGGACGGACGAGACGAAATGATCTTGCTCAAACCGTGGGTCTGAGCATTCCGTCGGTAAGTGAACGACTTCGAAAATTGGAAGAAGGCGGTGTTATCATTGGATATACTACGTTTGTCGATCCAAAAAAAGTTGGGAAAGATATAACAGCTTTCGTCAATATAACAGTCGACTCATCTAAACATTATACTTCGTTTCTTGAACATGCCAAATCTACCGATGAGATATTGGAAATTCATTCAGTCACAGGTACAGGTACGCATCTTATTAAAATAAGAACGGAAAATACTTCATCCTTAGAACGTTTGTTATCAAAAATTCAAGCATGGTCAGGAGTGGTGAATACAACAACGAGCATAGTTCTTACAACAATGAAAGAAACAAATAAAATTAAAATTACTAAATCAAAATAAAGGGATTACTATGAACAAATCTGCAAAACCTGTTTCATCGTATTTTGGTGAAAATATTTTTGATCTTGCCAAAATGCAACAAATGCTTCCAAAAAATGCATATGAAAAGATTCTGAATGTTATCAGTAAGAGCGAGAAATTAGATCCAGATACTGCTAACATTGTTGCGATTGCAATGAAAGACTGGTCGATCTCAAAGGGATGTACACATTACACACACTGGTTTCAACCTCTTACTGGCTTTACTGCTGAAAAGCATGACTCATTCATTGATTATAATGATGCAGGGAAAATTATTGAAGTATTTACGGGCAAACAGTTGATTCAAGGCGAGCCTGACGCTTCTTCGTTTCCATCCGGAGGTATTCGTGCAACATTTGAAGCACGCGGCTATACGATTTGGGATCCGACAAGCCCTGTATTTATCATGGAATATCCTGATGGAAATACTCTTTGCATTCCAACTGTATTTATATCGTATACAGGTGAAACACTGGATAAAAAGGCACCACTGCTTCGTTCGATAGATGCACTGAATAATTCAGCCCTGAAAATGTTAAAGCAATTCAATAATCCTGCGACTAAAGTTTTTTCTACACTTGGTGTTGAACAGGAATATTTTCTCATTGATCGTGAATATTTTAATGCACGGCCTGATCTCAAACAAACGGGGAGAACATTATTTGGAAGAACGCCTGCAAAACATCAGCAGTTGGAAGACCAATATTTTGGGAATATTCCTGAACGAGCTTTTGCATTCATGACGGAAATTGAACGGGAAGCATATAAACTCGGAATTCCATTAAAGACACGTCACAATGAAGTTGCTCCTAATCAATTTGAAGTTGCTCCTATTTATGAAGATGTGAACGTTGCAATTGATCATAACCAGATCTTAATGGATCTGATGGACCGTGTTGCTCAACGGCATAATCTTGCAGTGCTGTTGCATGAAAAACCATTCGCCAATGTTAATGGCAGCGGTAAACATAGCAATTGGGCGATCGCCACTGATAAAGGTGAAAATCTTTTGAATCCTGGTAAAACACCCCAATCAAATTTGCAATTTTTAGTATTCTTAGTTTCTACAATTAAAGCGGTGTATAAATATTCAAAACTACTCCGTGCTTCAATTGCCTCTGCGCATAATGATCATCGTCTTGGAGCAAATGAAGCGCCACCTGCAATCATTTCTGTTTTTCTTGGTGAACTTCTCACAAGAGTTCTAGAAGATCTTGAAAAAGGACAACCGACGGATAAGACGGATCAAGCATGGATTAATATCGGCATAGATAAAATTCCTGGAATTCCAAAGGATAATACCGATAGAAATAGAACATCACCATTTGCATTTACCGGAAATAAATTTGAATTCCGCGCCGTTGGATCAAGTCAATCGCCATCGACACCAATCACTGTTTTGAATACAGCGATGGCTGAATCGTTAGACGATGTTCGAATCTCAATTGAAAAATCGATGGTGGGTGGAAAAGATCTTAATTCCGCAGTTGTTGAAGTCCTTCGGAAAGTCATTTCAGAATCAAAGAAAGTAATATTTAGCGGTGATGGATATTCTGATGCCTGGCAAAAAGAAGCTGCAAAACGTGGATTGCCAAATATCAAAACAACACCTGAAGCGATTGAATCATATAACACAAAAGAAGCTCACACTTTATTTTCAAAGCATAAAGTGCTAAACGATCGGGAACTCGAAGCTATTTATCATATCGATTTAGAAAATTATGTAAAACAAGTTGATATTGAGGCACGTGTTGCAAAAAAGATGGCATTGACGATGTATTTTCCATCGGTAGTTTCATACGTCAACGAACTTTGTCAAACAGCAACTGGTTTAAAATCAGTCATTGGTGGTGGTGATAAATCGGTAAAAACATTGAAAGATCTTGTTAAAACGATCTCGAAATTGATGACTGGTATTCAGACTGAAGTTGCTGTTCTTGAAAAACTATTGGCTTCAGCACATAACCAAAAAGATATCAAGAAAAAGGCTTTCGCATTTATCAATGTAAAAAGTCAAACTGAAAAATTACGTATTGGAATTGATGAATTAGAAATACTTGTTGCTAATGACCTTTGGCCTGTTCCCAAATACGCTGATATGATCATTGGGCTGTAATTGATTTTATTGCATGAAGACAAATCCCTGAGAATTGTTCTATACTCGGGGATTTTTATTTTAAATTGCTTCTTCGCATTGATTTCGATATTTTTTTGAATGTCAATGAAGAGGGTCATATGAATCTCGACAATAAAATTCGAACAATTCCAAATTTTCCTAAAAAAGGGATTATGTTTAAGGATATCACGACAGTTTTAAAAGATGCTGAAGGCCTTGCATTTTGTGTCGATACTTTATACGAAAAATATAAAAACAAAGGAATAACAAAAATTATCGGAATTGAATCTCGTGGATTTATTATTGGAACGGCGTTAGCATATCGTCTTAGTATAGGATTTGTACCAATTCGAAAGCCCGGAAAACTTCCTGCAGAAACAATCCGTCAAGAATATCAATTAGAATATGGAACTGATGCAATTGAAATCCACAAAGATGCAATTTCGCATGGTGAAAGAGTATTAATGCATGATGATGTTCTTGCAACGGGTGGAACAATGGAAGCCGCATGTAAATTGGTGAACCAACTTGGAGGAGTGATCGTCGGATTATCATTCCTTATTGAATTATCATTTTTGAATCCTCGAAAAAAACTCAAAGAGTACGATATATTTTCATTAATAAGTTACGATTCTGAATAAAAAAATCTCTAAAATATTTCATTATGAAAACAATCATCGAACCATTCAAAATTAAATCGGTAGAACCGATACGATTCACTACTCGGGAAGAACGATCTAAAATCCTTACAGAAGCTCATTTCAATCCTTTTCTTATCCGTGCTGATGATGTATTGATTGATTTGCTTACTGACAGCGGTACATCTGCAATGAGTGCTAAACAATGGGCAGGAATGATGGAAGGGGATGAATCGTATGCAGGGGCAAAAAGTTTCTTTCGATTTGAAAAAGCTGTTAAAGATATTACGGATATGAAGTTTATTATCCCGACTCATCAAGGACGAGCAGCAGAGAAGATATTATTTACAATTATTGGCGGTAAAGGGAAATTTATTCCTAATAACACTCATTTTGATACAACTCGTGCCAATGTTGAGTTTAGCGGTGCTATCGCAGTTGATTTTCAAACAGAAGAAGGGAAGCGACCGGATGTCATTGCACCGTTCAAAGGAAATATGGACATCCCAGCATTAGAAAAATTTATAATTGAAACCGGTTCAGAAAATATTCCTGTTTGTTTTATAACTGTTACTAATAATTCCGGCGGAGGTCAGCCGGTTTCAATGGAAAATATCCGGGAAACGAAATCAGTATTAAAGAGATATGGGATTCCGTTGTTCATCGATGCTTGTCGATTTGCAGAAAATGCATTTTTTATTAAAAAAAGAGAAATTGGTTATGAAAATAAAACTCCTAAGGAAATTGCGCAAGAAATGTTTTCGTATGCAGATGGCGTTACAATGAGTGCTAAAAAAGATGCTATTGTAAACATGGGTGGCTTCCTGGCATTAAATGATGAAAATCTCGCTATGCAAGCTCGTAATTTGCTTATCGTTACCGAAGGATTCCCTACTTATGGAGGACTCGCTGGTCGTGATCTTGAAGCGATTGCACAAGGATTAGAGGAGGTATTGGATGAACATTATCTCACGTACCGCTTGAGATCCGTAGAATATCTAGGAAACAAATTGACTGAGATTGGAATTCCAATACTTCAACCGCCTGGAGGGCATGCAATTTATATTGATGCAAAAGGATTCTTGCCCAATATTTCACCAAGCCAATATCCAGGACAAGCAGTGGTATGTGAATTATATAAGATTGGTGGAATCCGTTCGGTTGAAATCGGTAGTGTGATGTTTGGAAAGTATACTAAAGACGGAAAATTGATTTCTCCTGCAATGGAATTGATCCGTCTTGCAATTCCCAGGAGAGTGTACACGCAAAGCCATATAGATTATGTGATCGAATGTTGCGAAGAATTATTTAAAAATAAAAATCTATTAAAGGGATTTTCAATCGTGTATGAAGCACCACAATTGCGACACTTTACCGCACATTTCAAACCGTTGACGTAATATTCGACTGAATATTATTGACAAACCAAGTAAAGATTTCTTCCGTTTTTCATTGCAAGCCCGCGCATTTATTCGTATTTTTTCATTTGTATGATACTTTGTCCGGTGTGCAAACAATCAAATGATAATTTTTCGATTAAATGCGTATCGTGTGGAAGTTTTATTCAAGAGCGTGTTCCAAATCTTGATCTTTTTGCCATGATATGGCAGATTATTGAATCTCCATCGGCTGCATTCAAAAAAATTATCATCGCTGAACACAAGAATTTTGTTCTATTTTTTTCGTTGTTCCTTGGAATCAGTGCCGCGTTTACATTAATAGGGATTAAGCGTTCGGGAAATTCTTTTGACAACCTTTTTCCCCTTTTGTTATTTGGAACAGCTGTTGGAATAGTTATCAGTATTCCATTGTTTTATTGTTTAGCCGGTATGTTTCATGCAGCGGTTAAATTATTGAGACATGAGGCTGAATTTAAGGTGACGTATGGAGTTATAGGATGGTCACTCGTCCCGATAATGTTATCCGTAGTTTTTGTTTTACCATTTGAACTGAGCACTTTAGGATTATTATTATTTTCCACAAATCCAAGTGCATACGAGGCAAAACCAATTGTTTCAATTGTGCTTGTTGGTCTGGATGGTTTATTGGCGGGATGGAGTATTATCTTAGCTACAGTTGGTATTTCGATCGCATACCGATTCAGAATTATTATAAGTTTGATTATTGTGTTGCTTGTTATAGGCGCAACTTCATTTTTAAGTTATTCAATATATTCATCATTTAACATTTAATTAAAAGGATACCAATACGATGGGGAAAGTAATTCTCACCGTTCAATACGACGTGAAAGAATCGAAAAGGAATGATTATCTGTCTGCAGTTGAAAAACTGAAGGCGCATTATGCAACAAATCAGTTCGTTTCCTATTCCGTTTATGAACAACGTGGAAAACAATTTTCTTTTGCGGAAATTTTTATGGCGCATTCAGAAGTTGCCTATAAAAAATTCGAAGAAAGTGACGATCAAATAGCCGATACGCTTACGGCACAATTGCAGGATTTCGTCGAAAGTAAAACGAAATATACAACATTCATGGAAACAAAATAAATTTCTATGGTAAACAGAGATCCAATAGCGTTACTGATGAAAGAGCACGAAGAGGCATTAATAAAACTTCATCGCTTAAAAAAAGATGCTCAGGAATTGAAGAAGAAAGGATATTCAGAAAAGATATTCAAATCTCTTCTTAAAGCCGCAGAGTATGTTGACGAAGAAGTTCGTGTTCACAATAAGCATGAGGAAGATGCTTTATTTCCAATAGTTGAACGATATGTTGATGGTCCTACATCGGTACTTCGAGAAGATCATGCAAAGATGTCTAAGATCTATAAGAAATTGAACTACAGTATTAAAGCATTGAAGGAGAATCATGACGACAAAACTTCTCGCCAAGAATTATGTGAATCGGCCGAAGAGATTGTACAATTAATGGTTAATCATATTCATAAAGAAAACCAAATTCTTTTTCCAATGATCCAACGATTTTGCACAAAGGAAGAGATTCGAGAGATAGCAAAGAAATTGTTGTAGTAGGAATTGACCGATCTAGATATAAAAAAAGCCATTCGATATTTCGAATGGCTTTTTTATTGTTATTGCATAAATGAATATTAATTTCTTTTTTCTAAAATCATTTTTGCAGAAATAGTTTC
>JANXZD010000351.1 GCA_025355705.1 Bacteroidota bacterium
AATTGCTGCACTTGCTCCGATAAAGATCTTAACGCGTCGATCCAATATTTCCAACAACGTTTTTCTATAGACTACATCGTCAACACCGTCAATCGAAGATAATGCGGCGTGAACGGATCGTGCGCTGTCGGAATTCTTATAGTCAGGCGACAAACGAAGTTTGAGTGATGCCGGGAGAGGATTAAAATCAAGCACTGTATTAATATCCTCACCAAATTCTTTCTTAAATATTCGAGCAGCGTCGTCTTTGGAAATATATACTGCGCCCAAAATGCCGGGTACCGATACTGCGTTTGATGTTACCTGTGCAGTCTGAGCAGAGTCAAGTTCTGCAGAAAGGAACACTTCCATTTCAACTTTGTCGCGGAAAGACTGAATGATGGAATTAGTGTTACGATAGATGATGGCGAATAAACCCAGAAGCATTAACGAGATCGTCATCGTAAAGATCGTGATGATGGAAGAAAGCCGTGCTCGTTTGAAACCCGAAATACCTTCTTTGAACGAATAGAAAATAGCCATATTATTTCACAACCTTACCTGTCTCGTACGAACCGAGAATCTTTAAATAGGAAGTATGTTTTTTGAGTTCCTGTAACGCAGAAATAGATTTGGTATTCTTTTGGTCTGAATCAATATCGACAAAAAATAAATACTCCCACGGCTTACCAACAAATGGGCGAGATTCGATCTTCAGCAGATTGATGCTTCGTTCTGCAAATGCTGAAAGACAAAGCACAAGAGATCCAGGAATATGTTTAGTCGCAAAAATCAGCGACGTTTTTGCTTTTTGAGTAGGATGAATTGCTTTTGTTGACACAACGAGAAACCGTGTAAAATTGCGATGATCGGTTTCGATGTTCTTTTTGAGAATAGTCAGTTGATAATGCTCAGCAGCTTGTTCACTGGCAATTGCTGCTGAATCGATACGGTTTTCTGCAGAGATCATCTTTGCTGCGCCGGCAGTGTCATAAAATGGATGAAGAGTGATATTCTTCAATGTCCGTAAAAATTTATCGCTTTGTCCTAACCCTTGCGGATGCGAATAAATGTGACGGATCTCGTTCAGTGCAGTGCCTGGCAATACCATTAGATTCATTTTTATACGGAGTTTCAGTTCACCAACAATGTGGAGTGAGAATTCCTGCAGCAGATCAAAATTTTGGTGGACACTGCCAAACACGGAATTCTCTATTGGAATAATTCCAAACGCCGTTCGTTTTTGAGCAACAACTTCAAAGACATCTTTGAAGTTCTCTTTTGGAACAGGGATACAATCCTTTCCGAAATACGCGATTGCCGCTTGTTCGCTGAAAGCCCCATATTCACCTTGAAAAGCGATCTTCAATTTTTTCATTGACTGTTGTCTTAGGTTGTTAAAAATTCGATTCATCACGCCAGCGGGTGATCTTCCAAATCTCCTCTGTATGTGAACGTTCAAGTGTCCAGATCGAATATCCGTCAACACGAACAATATCATTCGGACTGAATGTTACTGTTAAATTAAAATTACGCGTGATGGTTGCTTTCAAGCTATCCGGCTCAACGGATGATGCTATGGTCGAGTTCCACACAAGGTCAAACCTCTGGACATTTTGAAATAGACCATATGTTGTTCTGATCTCTTCATCACGTCCCCAGAAGACATCGGATCCCTTTTCATAATCACGATAGACAAAAATGAAATTTGGTGCAAGCACTTGGCCATAGATCGATGAATCTTTAAAAGCATATGCTTGTTTGAAGTTTTGGAACACACCCTCAAGTTGATGCTGATCTCCTAAAATTGATGATGAATTTGAAAGCGATGTATCCAGTGAAGGAGCAAACGGATTATCGCAGCCCGTCAGGCATAATAAACAAAGAAAAATTGCAGTAATAATCTTCACTTTGCAAATTGTCCTTTAAGCTCACTCCAGCTGGAATCTTTCTTTGTTTCGAAATCAACCCAGCGATAGATTCGCCAGATCGCATTTTTATCTGGCGAAACGTAGATATCGCTGTTCCCGACAAATTGTTGTGTAACATCTCTTCGGTTGTGAGGAACAAATAAGAGGTAATCAAATGAATATTTTGCCGAATCAGACTGATATGATATTATTTTAGGAATCGTCACAAGGTCGAAACGAAACGACGACGAACTACCCACTGATGAAAGGATGTTCCTAAAATATTCATCTTCCAGTGTTTTATCCCAAGAGGAAAAAGAATACCTCGTTCCCGCCGAAGCTGCCGGAATAAAGGAAAATCGATGGCTATGGGTGATTGTATCGGAAAATAATTTTCTATACTCATCGCTGTTCTTTTGCTGAAACGCATCCCGAAAATTGATAAACAGGATCTCTTTAGTGAATGCAATCGGCAGCGTTTGGTTTCCGGACCCCGGTTCTTGTGGAATCCGAGTATCAAAAAGATCACAAGACATGGAAAAGATACTCAGAACGGCGAATGCAATGTGATATGTTCTACAGCGCAACTCGTCCCTCCAATGCGCGTGTCAATGTTGCTTCATCAGCGAATTCAAGATCGCTTCCAATCGGAAGACCGCGTGCGATTCGCGTTACGTTAATGGAAAGAGGTTTTAATAATTTTGCCAGATAGAGTGTTGTTGTTTCGCCTTCAACATTCGGATTGAGAGCGAGAATGATTTCCTGAACCTCATCGTTCAATCGCACAAGTAGTTCTTTTACTTTGAGATCTTCGGGACCAATCCCGTCAAGAGGAGAGAGTGCTCCGCCAAGCACGTGATACAAACCGTTGAATTCGTGTGTCTTTTCAACAGCGATGACGTCGTTCGGTTCTTCAACAACGCAGATGATTTTCTTGTTCCGTTTTTGACTTGCACAGATCGAACACGGATCACTTTCAGTGATATTGAAGCAGATCGAACAATATCGAACTTTATCTTTTACATCAATCAGTATCTTTGAAAAAGTCACAACTTCTTCACGCGGCATTTTTAAGACATGCATTGCAAGCCGCTGTGCCGTTTTTCGTCCGATACTTGGCAGAGACGCAAATTCTTCGATCAGTTGTTCTATCGTTTCCGAGGTATAAATCATATTGCTTTCAAGTGTTCATCCTCCGATGCGGCTCGTGTTGCTCGCCTTACTCAGGGTGACGGTAAAGTATTGGCCTAATATCTGTGGTCTAAAAATCCAGAAAGCTGTTCTACCCAAACATTTCCTGTTCTACTTCCTGAAAAATAATATGCCCGATCGTGATATGTCCTTCTTGTATTCGCTGCGTATCGTTTGAAGGAACCACAATGGCAAGATCGCACAACTCTTTTGCTTTACCGCCATCTTTCCCAAGAAATCCGATTGTCGCAATCTTCATCTCGCGAGCTTTGATAAAGGCATTATTGACACTTGCAGAATTTCCGCTCGTAGAAATTCCGATCAATACATCACCTTCATTTCCGAGTGCTTCAATTGAACGGGCGAACACGTTATCGTATCCGATATCGTTGGCACCCGCAGTAAGAGTGGATACATCAGTGGTAAGTGCAATTGCCGGTAGTCCGGGTCGTTTGATGTTTGGAGAAAGACGAATGACAAATTCTGTTGCAAGATGCTGAGCATCTGCTGCGCTTCCACCGTTTCCGCACAACAGGATTTTTTTCTTATTATTGAATGCTCTAATGATGATATCGATCGCTTTAGAAATATCTCCGTTGCATTGTTCTGCAATCTTCAATTTCGTTTCAGCACTTGCCTTCAACGAGTCTTGAATGAAGGATTGACGATACACGAGCGTAAGAGGTAAATGTCCCATTGTATGAGCAATGATAAATTATGAATGAAGAATTATAAATTATGAATAGCTGAAGCGAATTCTTTGACCAGACTTATGCTGTTATCCTTTTCGAGAACTGTTCCTGTAACGATGAATTTTGCTCCGGCTTGAATTTTCTTCCGTGCATCGTCCGGTGTTCGTAGTCCGCCGCCGACAATGAGAGGGACGGAACAATATTTTGTGATTCCACCGATCATTTCTTCGGGAACGGATTGCTCTGCGCCGCTGCCAGCTTCAAGATAGATCATTTTAAAACCCAATATTTCTGCTGCCATTGCATGTGCTACGGCAATATCTGTTTTGTGGCGCGGAAGAGGCTGTGTGTTGCTCATGAATTCTGCCGATGTTGTTCTTCCGGATTCGACCAGCATATATGCAGTGGAGATCGCTTCAAGTCCGATCCTTTTTATGATCGGTGCGGCAAGCACCTGATCGCCAATGAGATGCTGCGGATTTCTTCCGCTAATAATCGACAGGAATAAGATCGCATCAGCAGAAGGAGAAATCTGCATCACTCCGCCGGGGAAGATCACGGCAGGAACTTTTGTATGCTGTTTTATCGTCTTGATGCATTGTTCAAATGAATCATCTACGATCAAACTTCCACCAATCAGGAATGCATCGACCCCTGCTTCGGTTGCTTGTTCGATAAATGATGGCAGTTTGTCCGATGCGATCTTATCCGGATCAACCAGGACAAAATATCCAGCACCTTTTGATTTTGATGTTGCAAGGAGTGATTCATAGATTGACATTAGTTCAGCATTCCTTTCACCACAGCGGAAAAATTCTTCAATGTTTCATCCAGTTTCGCAATGTCTTTACCACCGGCAGTTGCAAGATGCGGTTTACCGCCGCCGCCGCCGTTCAATTGTTTTGCAATCACACCAACGATTTTTCCTGCCTGAAGATTCTTTGATTTGATCAGATCATCACTGACAACGCAGACGAGAGCCACTTTTTCATCAATGATTGAAGCCAGTAGACCAACACCGCTTCCGAGTTTTGTTCGAAGTGTATCGCCGAGCGATTTGAGTGATTCCATATCGTTTGCAGCAATCTTAGAACCAACGAGTTTGAAACCGTCGATCGCCTTGGCATTCATTACAAGAGCGTCAATATTGCCGCTTGCGGATTGAATCGCCGCTTTTGCTTTTTCTTTCTCAATGATCTTCTTCTTATCGCTCAATTCAAAGATATAATTTTCCAGAGATTGAAATCGTGTAAGCTGATCGGAAAATTCTTTCTTCAATTCATCGGTTACAATGTTTTGTGGAATTTCAGGAACATCTTCAAACTTGCGCAACTCGGTATCAAGTCCAAGAGATTCTTCATTAGTAAAGGGTGATGAAGAACCAAGTTTATTGTGCATTTCTTGGATTTCATCGATCAGATCATACGCGTACTCGATACGTTCACGGTACGTTTTGTTCTGCAATTTTAGATATTCAACAGCATAATTGTAGGTCAATGCTTCAATACGGCGGACTCCGCTTGCGCTGCTTGCTTCGGTTCGAATTTTGAAATATCCGATCTCGCCGGTATTCTTCACATGGGTTCCGCCGCAGAATTCTTTACTGAACTCTCCAAATTGAACAACATTCACACGATCTCCGTATTTATCACCGAAGAACATCATTGCGCCCATTTTTTTTGCATCGTCAAATGGAATGTCGCGATGATGCTGTAATGTGATATTATTTTTGATCTGTTCATTAACAATATTTTCGATTTCAGATAACTCTTGTTCGCTTACCTTTGCAAAATGAGCGAAGTCGAAACGTAAATGTTCCGGTGATACAAGTGAGCCGGCTTGATGAACGTGAGTTCCTAAGATTTGACGCAATGCAGCATGCATCAAATGTGTCGAAGTATGATTTCTTTCAATTGACTTCCTTCTTTTAATATCAATTTTTGCTGTAACTTCATTTTTAAATAATAATTCACCTACTATTCCATCAACTTTATGTCCGAATATGTTATTATGCTTTATGGTATCAACAACATTTATTGTTGTATTCCCAAAACTAATTGTACCTGTGTCGCCGACTTGTCCGCCTGATTCTGCGTAAAATGGTGTTTGAACAAGTGTTACATAACCTTCTGCAATACTTTTCAGCATTGTTTTCGTTTCAATATTTGTATAACCAACAAATTTTGTCGGGACTTCATCCTTAGTCATAAATGATAGAATACTGGGAAACGATACAGATTTTGTTGAATCTCGTGAACGCTCGCGCTGCTCATCCATCAACTGTGCAAATGTTGCTGCATCGACGGAGAGACCCCGTTCAGTGCAGAGTAACTGAGTTAGATCGAGCGGAAATCCAAACGTATCATATAATTTAAATGCTGCTTCACCAGGGAATATTTTGGATTGCTTCAATTCAATGATCGTTTGTTCAAATATTTCCAATCCGCGATCGAGCGTTTGATTGAAACTTTCTTCTTCGCTTTTAACAACCCGTTCAATGAGTGCCTGCTGTTCTTTGATCTCGGGGAAAACATCGCTCATTGTATCGACCAATGTTTGTACCAATTGATACATGAACGGCTCTCGTAATTCCAGTTTTCGTCCCCAACGCGATGCGCGGCGAAGTATACGGCGAAGAACATAACCTCGTCCTTCGTTGGAAGGTGTTGCTCCATCACCGATGGCGAATGTGAGAGCGCGGATATGGTCCGCGATTACGCGCATTGCCACATCCGTATCTGAGTGACTTGCTTTGTATTCAATTTTTGAGATTTCGGATATTTTAGAAATTAGAGGAGTGAAGACATCGCTGTCATAGTTCGATGGAAAATTTTTAAAATTCGACTTCATCGATTCCATTACCGCGCAGACACGTTCAAATCCCATTCCGGTATCAACATGTTTCGCAGGAAGTTCAGTCAATGATCCATCTGCATTGCGGTTGTATTGAATGAAGACAAGATTCCAGATCTCGATCAATTCCGGTGAACCGGCATTGACCAACGCTGCAGGAGCATCACCTCGTTGTGTAAGATCGATGTGAATTTCCGAACAAGGACCACAAGGGCCGGTGTCGCCCATTTCCCAAAAATTTTCTTTGTCACCAAAACGAAGTACATGTGACGGATCGATATATTGTCCCCAAATTTTTGCTGCTTCCTCGTCCGTCTTATAGACGGTAACCCATAATCGTTCTTTGGGCATCTTCCATCGTTCGGTCAATAATTCCCACGCCCATGCGATCGCTTCTTTTTTATAATAGTCACCGAACGACCAATTGCCAAGCATTTCGAACAATGTGTGATGATAGGTGTCGCGGCCAACCTCTTCAAGGTCATTGTGTTTTCCGCTGACACGGATACATTTTTGTGTATCAGCCGCGCGGGTATAATCGCGTTTTCCTGTTCCAAGAAAGATCTCTTTGAATTGATTCATTCCGGCATTCGTGAAGAGCAATGTCGGATCGCCGTGAGGAATTACGGGCGCACTGGGAACAATGGTATGTTGTTTTGATCTGAAAAAATCTAAAAATGATTGTCGTACTTCTCGTGAGTTCATCAGTAATGGTTTATCCTTCGTTATTTCTTTTTCTTTGATTCGTCATTGATTTTTTTCAATAAAGCTTCCGTTTCGTTAACCTTTTCATTCTCTTTCTTACCTGCCGCTATCGCCATCTCCGCAAATATTTTTGCACTTTTTAGATCTGCATTTTTATAGAGGAGCGCCGCGTACGTATCAAGAAACATATATTTTGGATTTTTCTTTACTACGTTACTCATCCATAGTGTTGCTTGCGCTACAACATTTTTGTCATCGCATCGTTCATAGATCGTCCAACCATAACTATTGAACGCATTCTCATCATATTGCGACTTATCGCGTTCGATCATATCGGCGAACTTTGACCATTGTTTTGTTCCTTGATAGAATTGCATTCGATAATTTTTTTCGAGCTGAACAGCGGGAGTGGAAGAATATTTTTTAGCTTTTTCAATGACCGAATTCAATGCAAGAGAATCATTCTTTACTATTACAGATCGTAATTCGCCGGACAATATTTGTCTGGTCACCGATTCTAGATCATTTTCACCAAACAATGTTTTGATCTTTTCGCTATTGTCAAAGATAAATTGCTTGTATTTGGGTTCGAGAAGAGTGGTGAAACGGAACATCATTGACCACGGAATTTCATTGAAGAGATCTGTTGATGAAGCAAGGAAATTATTCACCGTTGAACTATCCGGACGTTTTCGAAGATCACCTTTGAGAAACGATAGTTTGTAAAATTCAGGAAATCCCGGATCGATCACATTTGAAACTCCGGCAAGATTGTCATGCTTGGTTGAATCGAGTGCAATTTTTAATTTTTCGAGAAATTCTTTTGATTTATGATATCCGACAATACGATTGACCAATCTTCCATCTGATGTGAAGATCAAAAATGTCGGAAAGCCGCTGACACGATATTTTCCCGACATCAGAGCACCGAATCCGGTCTCCATTTCGTAACGAACATTGATGAACTTTGCATTCATAAAATCGGCAACGACTTTATCCGAAAATGTTTCCTTATCCATGACCTTACACCAAGAGCACCAATCTGTATATGCATCGATAAAAATAAACTTATGCTCTTTTGTGGCAAGGGCTTTCATATCATTCCACGAACCGGATGTCGTATCATAAAATTTAATGAGATCACTTGCATATGCAGTCGAACCAATAGCGATGATAACGAACAGCAAAAATTTCAGTTTCATAGTAAAACCTTTAATTTATAATTCCACTTGTGTCATCAATTCAATTTCCTCTAAAACACCTGTCACTTGCAGACATTTCACCAATTCACCGGTAAACACGCACGATTTTCCGCTATGGTGAACTTCTAACGTCATTCGTTCAGCAGTTGGAAAATCGCAGCCTGTCGCTTTCATGATCTGACTGATCACTTCTTCAAACGTATGGACTTCATCATTGAAGAGAATAGCCTTTGCAGGCTGCTGCGTCTTGATCTCGTCAAGGACTTCTTCTTCTGTTTGAGTGTGTAAATCTGCCATATTTCCGTTCAATTTTTATTCAAAATACGGAAAATTGCAACCCGTTGCAAATGGACATTTCCTTGCAGTGTATAACTACTCTCCGTATATTTATTAGTAATTTAAGAAGAATTGAAAGGTTAGAGATGCCTTAATATATTTCCTACTAAAAATATCCATAAAATGTGTCAATTTACCACGTCTGCATTATTCGAAATTGATAACAACAATCATGAAACATGAAGGAGATTATGATTACTTCAAAAATAAATAAAGTCGGATATATTCATAAAGTGTTAGGATATATCATAGCATTGTTTGTGTTTGGTAATTCATTAATTGCGCAAAAAAATATTTCAAATGCTATTGTTAATCAAAATGGCATTAAGGACAATTCAACTTTCATTGAAGTTCAAAAAGCAGCAAATGATTATTGGGAATCGCAAAACGTAAAGAATGGGTTTATTAATGAGAACGGGATTGAAACCAAGGTTCCTGGTTGGAAGTTGTATAAACGGTGGGAATATTACTGGGAACAAAGAGTAAATTCTGTAACAGGAGATTTTCCTCAAACAAATTCGGTTATCGAATTTGAAAAATATCGTAAGAGTCAAAGAAGTTTAAAAAAAGGAAACACATATAATGAAAGCTGGGTTAACCTTGGGACAAATTTATCAGCAGGGGGGTATTCCGGTCTTGGAAGAATAAATTGTATGGCGTTTCATCCCATCGATGCCAGCACCTTTTGGGTGGGGAGTCCGTCGGGAGGAATTTGGAAAACAACGAATGGTGGTACCAACTGGACAATATTAAATAATGATCAATCAGTTCTTGGTGTTAGTGGCATTGCAGTAACAAGTGACTATGCAACTTCAAACACATTGTATATTGCCACGGGTGATCGGGATGGTGGAAGTATGTGGTCTCTTGGCGGTGGACAAAACGCAGATAATGTTAGCGTTGGAGTTTTAAAATCAACGGATGGAGGTGCAACATGGAATGCGACGGGTC
The DNA here is from genome assembly GCA_025355705.1 of Bacteroidota bacterium. Taxonomy (GTDB): domain Bacteria; phylum Bacteroidota; class Ignavibacteria; order UBA10030; family UBA8401; genus UBA8401. The sequence goes on from JANXZD010000351.1 coordinate 9,820, forward strand.
TTTCATACGCAAAAAATCTTGATAAAAAAGTTTTTTCTCTTTTGATTCATCCGAGTAATAATTCGATACTTTTAGCTTCAACATCAGATGGGATTTATAAAACAACTAATGGAGGAAGCAGTTGGACATTAAAAGCAACTAGTTTCCCGGCTTGGCGTATCGCTTTCAAACCCGGCGATCCTAATACCATATATGGTACTGAGACTTATAGTGGTAATCAATGGTTTCAGAGTTCAACAGACGCAGGTGAAACGTGGACTGATTATACGTTTGGAAGCGGGACTGGTGCTTCCCGCACTGAACTTGCAGTTTCCCCGGCTGATCCGAATGTTGTGTATTTACTAACGTGTAATACAAGTGGTGGTGTAAACGGTGTGTATAAATCAACAAATAGCGGCACATCATTTTCCCGAGTTGATGATGGTACTAAATCTATGTTTGGATATTATAGCGATGGCTCAGGTACTAACACAGGTCAGGGTACATACGATTTAACTATAGCATGTTCACCGTCAGACGTAAATACTATTTATATCGGTGGTGTCAATACATGGAAATCTACTGATGGTGGAACTACATGGACAATCAATAATATGTGGACATCGTCTCCTACTTATAATAAGAGTAGTGCGCCTGTAGCACATGCAGATAAACATGCGCTCGCTTTCCAAAATGCAACAACTCTTTTTGAAGGAAATGACGGCGGCATTTATAAAACAACAAATGGCGGAACGAACTGGACAGATTTGACAAACGGATTAGTGATCAGTCAAATTTATAGGCTGGGAGTTTCTCAAACCGATGCAAACGTTATTTTGACGGGGTTGCAAGATAATGGGTCAAAAAAATATCGCGGCAGTTTAAATACGTGGTCTGACGTAACCGGCGGTGACGGAATGGAATGTATTGTTGATTTCAATAATGCAACGTCGTATATGTATGCCACATATGTTCAAGGAACGATTTATAGAAACATAAATGGTTTCAGCACTACAGCCACTACGACAATTAGTGCCAATATCCCAGGTGGACAACCAGTTGGAGCATGGGTG
>JANXZD010000144.1 GCA_025355705.1 Bacteroidota bacterium
CGATATCAAGTAACTTTGCATCCTGCGTAGATTGACCAACACCAATGTTGACTGCAATCTTTTCAAGTTTTGGAACCTGCATAACGTTCTTGTAGTTGAATTGCTTCATCATAGCAGGAACAATATCTTGTTTATATTTCGTTGCAAGACGGGGATAAGAACCCAGGTCACGAACTGCCGGTCCTTTTTTCTCTTCCTGTTTTTTTTCTTTTGCCATTGTGGTTTTTATTTGTGTGTATTACGTTGTTCGCGTAACACCGATTAAAAAATTAGAATATCTCGCCGCTCTTTTGAGCAACGCGCATTACTTTTTTCTTACCGCTGACAGAATCTTTTGTGTGTGAATACCCAATACGCGTTTTTTCACCGGTCTTCGGATCTTTCAACATCACATTTGACGAATGAATCGGAGCTTCCTTTTGAACAACGCCGCCCTGCGGATTGCTCTGCGAAGGTTTCGTGTGGCGTTTTGCAAGATTAACACCCTCAACAATCACTCTGTTCTTTTCGGGAAGAACCTTCAGTACTTTTCCCTCTTTTCCTTTGGAATTTCCGGAAATCACAATAACAATATCATTTTTCTTTACGTGCATAACATTTCTCTTTCTGAGTTACAATACTTCAGGAGCAAGTGAAACAATCTTCATGAATTGACGTTCGCGGAGTTCGCGGGCTACAGGGCCAAAAATTCGGGTACCACGCGGTTCATTCTGCGGATTGACGAGAACAACTGCGTTTTCATCAAAACGAATATACGATCCATCTTTTCGGCCTATTTCTTTTTTTGTGCGAACAACTACCGCACGCGAAACTTCACCTTTTTTTACGCCTGCGCCGGGAATAGCAGATTTGACCGAAACAACAACAAGGTCACCGACAGAAGCATAGCGACGATCATGGCCGCCAAGTACACGGATACATCGAACTTTTTTTGCACCAGAATTATCAGCAACCACTAAATTGGTTTCTTCTTGAATCATTATTCTCTCCGAACTATTCTATCGTTCTTTTTTCAATGAAGCGACTATTTTGCTTTGGTAACAATTTCGACCAAACGCCAGCGTTTTAATTTGCTAAGAGGTCGTGTTTCCATAATTTTTACGGTATCACCAACGCCGGCTTCGTTCTTCTCATCATGCGCATAGAATTTTGTCGTGCGCTTGAAGTATTTTTTATAAAGCGGATGAGCAACTTTGCGTTCAATCGCAACAATGATGCTTTTTTCCATTTTATTTTTTGTGACTTTACCGGTTCTTGTTTTACGATTATTTCTTGTTTCCATTGTTATTCTCGTCTCTTACTGTGCAGCAACGGTTGATGTCTCAAGTTCACGCTCACGAATGATGGTTTTCATTCGAGCGATATCTTTACGAAGCACTGAAAATTTTGCGGAATTCTCTACTTGGCTGGTCGCTTTTTGAAATTTCATAGTTGCAACCGCATCTAAATTTTCTTCGATACGTTTTATAAGTTCTTCATTTGTCAATTGACGTAATTCTTGTGTTTTCATAGTATACTCCTTACGCAGCCAAATCAATACGTGAAACAAACTTTGTTTTGATCGGAAGCTTGTGTGTTGCAAGTTTCAATGCTTCCTGAGCAACTTCTTTTTTCACACCGCCAACTTCAAACATGATGCGTCCAGGTTTAACAACTGCTACCCAAAATTCTGGTGCCCCTTTTCCGCTTCCCATGCGAGTTTCAGCCGGTTTTTTTGTTACGGGCTTGTCTGGAAAAATTCGAATCCAAACTTTTCCACCACGTTTAATAAAACGGCTAATCGCAATACGGCTAGCTTCAATTTGACGTGCAGTAATCCAACCATCTTCTAAAGCTTGCAAACCGAAGTCGCCGAAAGAAATGGAACTTCCTGTGTAGGCAAATCCTTTGCGATTTCCTTTATGGAATTTTCGATATTTTGTTCTCTTAGGACTTAGCACGTTGTGCCTCCTCTACTTCTCGAGTTGTCAAAATATCACCTTTATAGGCCCATGCTTTAACTCCAATAATTCCGTATGAAGTCAATGCCTCAGCAGTGCCATAATCAATGTCTGCTCTGAGTGTATGCAAAGGAACACTTTTTTCGTTATACCATTCTGTACGAGAAATTTCTGCTCCGTCTAAACGACCAGAAACTTTTACTTTAACTCCGCGAACACCAGCTTTGATCGCAGCTTGAATTGCTTTTTTCAAAGCACGTCTCCAAGAAATACGTTTTTCAAGTTGGGCAGCAATGCTTTCAGCAATTAATTGAGCATCTGTCTCTGGTTTACGGACTTCTTGAATATTTACAAAAACTTCATTAGGAGTTAGCTTTTGCACATCTGCTTTCAACTGATCAATCCCAGCACCTTTTTTCCCAATTACAACACCAGGGCGAGCCGTAGAAATAATAATTTTTACTTTATTAAGACTAAGATTTACAACTTCAAAATTCACTTCTCGACCCAAAACATCATAGATTTTCAAGTCGAAGATTTTTTCATTATCACATTCCAAATAAATTACATTGTCACTTACCCAAGTTGGGTACAACTTGAAATTTGTCTCTTCTTTTATCTTA
>JANXZD010000187.1 GCA_025355705.1 Bacteroidota bacterium
CTTTGAACGTGAAAGATAAACTATGGCAACATCTGCAGCACTCAAATCAAAACTAAAAAAGATCAAGATCCTTGTAAGCGATGTTGACGGCGTACTTACCGATTCCGGCGCATATTATTCCGGCGATGGAATTGAATTGAAAAAATTCAACATTCGCGACGGAATGGGAATGGTCCTCCTCCGCAAAGCGGGATACAAGATCGCGATCGTCACTACCGAAAATACGAAGATCGTTGAAAAACGGGCTGAACGGCTGCAGGTCGATGACCTCATCCAGGGAAGCTATAATAAAATGGAAGCGATCGAAAAATTGATCGCAAAATATTCATTGAAATGGGAAGAGATCGCATTCATCGGCGACGACATCAATGATATTGTCGTGATGAAAAAAGCAGGCTTCTCCGCCACTCCCGCAAATGCAACTGCAATCAATAAAAAGATCGCGGACTATGTCACTAAAACCGATGGTGGGCACGGCGCAGTTCGTGAAGTGTGTGACCTGTTTTTGGATCTGAAATGGAAAGGCGAATCAATCACAGAATTGTGGCTTAAAAAATAAAACATGAAGACCGTTCTCTTCATATCGTATTTCTGGCCCCCCTCCGGTAAAGCATCGCTTCACTGGCCGTTGTTCATCATCAAACATTTACCGGACCATAGTTGGAATCCAAGTGTTCTTACGGTAGATGAAGATTCATTTTCCCATACTGATGAAAGTCTGCTGAATGAAGTTGCCGGCGATGTACATGTTGTGAAGACCGCCGCAAATGAACCGTTCAATCTGTACCGAAAGTTTCTTGGAAAAAAATCTAATTCTCCGCTGATTGCATCAGAAACGATCTCACTCAGAACTACGGACTGGAAACACAAACTCGCGATTTGGATCCGGATGAACTTGTTCGTCCCGGACGCGCGCATCGGCTGGACCTTCTCTGCAGTGAAGGGAGGGATACAATTGATCGAATCAGAAAAACCAAACGCGATCATTTCCATCGGACCCCCGCACAGTTCTCATTTGATCGGCAGGCGGTTGAGTAAAAAATTCAACATTCCGCATGTTCCCGTATTGATCGATCCGTGGGTTGACATTGTCTATTATAAAGATTTCAAACGAAGTGCACTCACACTCGCGCTCGATAGATATTTTGAACGCTCAACACTCCGCACCGCGGCTCAGGTCATATTCGTCACGCAAAGCTCACGGGAAGAATATATAAAAAAATATCCATGGGTTGAAAAAAAATCCCATGTGTTATATTGGGGATATAACGAAGAGAATTTTGAAGGGGCAAAAAAAGAAATTTCGGGAAAAGAAGAGATCATTCTCCATGCAGGAAATATCTTTGATTATCAAAACCCGATCGGATTGTGGAAGAATATTCGATCCGAAATTGAGCATGGAAGAAAATTACGGCTGCGTTTTGTTGGTACTGTGAGTCCTGGCATTAAAAATGCAATGACGGAAGCGGAATTGGATTCACACACGGATTATGTAGGATTTCTTCCGTACAACGAAGCTGTGCAGGAAATGTTGAATGCAACGTATCTGATCGTCTGCGCAACTGAAAAGAGACATGTTCCCGGAAAGATATTTGAATATCTTCGAACCGGAAATCGCATCATTGCGTTTGGTGATGATAATAATGAAGTGGAAGGCATCTTACAGGAAGCACATGCAGGAATTCTACTTCCTTATAATTACAATACATTGGATATTTTTGACAAACTCAAGACATTCTCACCTGATCCAATAATTGCAAAACAATACAGCAGAGAAGTTATTGCAGGAAAATTAGCGGCAATTTTAGATAAGCTATAACCTTAATCAATTATATGAACAAGAACACTTCTTTTTTGATAATTGTTCATTGTTAACTGTTAATTGATTTAGAACTTATTCATCACTTCAACTACCCGTAGAACATCACTTTCCGTATGACAGAATGAGATCGGCAGACTTAATGTTGTCGCATGAATTTCTTCTGAAATAGGATAATGTTGTTTCGTCAAAACCCCTGCCATCGCTTTCTGTTTGTGCGGCGGAACAGGATAATGAACTTCTGTTTTTATCTCATTCTTCAACAAATACTCTTTTAACTCATCCCGCTTTTGATGGCGGATATTATAGATATGAAAAACATCAACATAATCATTATCGACAACAGGTTTGATAAAATTGTTCTTCAATCCTTCGTGATAAAGTCTTGCAAGCTTCTGTTTGTGAAGAGTGATCTCATTCAGATGGTTCAATTTCACCGATAAGAACCCCGCCTGTATTTCATCCAACCGTGAATTATATCCGACAACTTCATTATAATATTTTTTCTCTGAACCATAATTTCTCAGCATGCGGATCTTATTTGCAAAGGATTCATCATCAGTTGTTACCGCACCGCCGTCGCCAAGA
>JANXZD010000215.1 GCA_025355705.1 Bacteroidota bacterium
TCCCTTATTGTTTATAATTATGATGGTAGCAATTATGGTTGATGGATTAAAAGGTAAAAATATTGGTACATCGATAAAAACTTATATAGCTGAGCTTTTTAACAAAAAAGTATCTATTGAGAAAGCCGGTGAATAAGATGAATGTGTTAATTACAGGAGGAACAGGGTACCTTGGCAGTCATATAGTAAGGGCACTTGTGAACTCCAATAATCAGGTAGTCGTAATTAAGAGACCGCAATCAAATCTTCGCTTGCTGGAAGGTGTTACCGGAGACTTAGTTTGCTACGACAGTGTAGAAGAAGCATTTTCAAAACATCAAGTTGATTGTGTAATTCATACTGCTACCTGCTATGGAGTGAACATTGAACAAGCTGCTGTGACAATTGATACCAACGTGTGCTTTTCAACCAATGTTCTTGATCATGCGGTTAAGTCGGGAGTAAAATATTTTTTCAATATTGATACTGCTTTAAATAAGTATATTAACGCGTATGCCTTAAGTAAACATCAATTTAGAGAATGGTGCAAATTCTATGCGATCAATAAAAAAATTAAAATAGTTAACATCCCTTTGCAACATTTTTTTGGTCCATTTGACACAGAAAATAAATTTGTATCGTTTTTGATGAACAGTTGTTTGAACAATGTTCCTGAAATAAATCTTACAGGCGGCGAACAAATAAGAGACTTTATTTACATCGAAGATGTTATCACCGCATTAATGATAATTTTTAAAGTTGATTTTGAGGATTATTATTATGAAATAGAAATAGGAAGCGGAATCGGGATCAGTATTAAGGATTTTGCATTAGCGGTTAAGAGCTTAACGAAGTCATCTTCTAAGCTTATTTTCGGAGCTCTGCCATATCGTGAGTATGAACTAATGTACTCAGTAGCAAATATTGATAGAGTAAAATCACTTGGTTTCAGCCCAAAGTACTCTATTGAATCAGGCATCAAAAAAATATTAAAGGAAGTTCAGGTGAAATAAATGAAAATACTTATCACAGGCGGATGTGGTTTTTTAGGAAGTAATCTTACATCTCGAGCGATAAAACTTGGTTATGAAGTAATTGTTTTTGATAACCTTTTCAGAGAAGGATCCTCATACAATCTTCAATGGCTGAAAGGATTGGGTTCATTTGAGTACTGCTACGGAGATATAAGAAATTACAATGATATTTATGGAGCTGTAAACAAACATAAACCAGATTTTGTGTTCCATGTTGCGGGACAAGTTGCAATGACAACATCAATTTCTAATCCAAGACTTGATTTTGAAATAAATACTTTGGGTACACATAATTTATTAGAGTCCGTACGTTTATGTGCCCCGGAATGCGGTATCATATATTCATCTACGAATAAGGTTTATGGAGACTTGGAGCAATACACATATTCGGAAATGGACAAAAGATATATTTGCGATGAAATGCCAAATGGATTCGACGAATCAGTACTTTTGGATTTTAGATCACCTTATGGTTGTTCAAAAGGTGCGGCCGATCAATATGTATTAGATTATTCCAGAGTGTTTGACATGAAAACTGTTGTGCTGCGTCACTCCTCAATGTATGGCGGCAGACAATATGCAACTTATGATCAAGGTTGGATTGGTTGGTTTTGCGAGATGGCATTTAAAACAAAAAATAAAATATTGGAAGAACCTTTTACTATTTCCGGTAATGGCAAACAGGTGCGCGATGTTTTACATGCTGAGGATATGATTGACCTTTACTATAGCATTTTGGGAGATATTGATAAATTGAAAGGAGAGGCATATAATATCGGAGGTGGGATTAATAACTCACTATCGCTGCTAGAATTATTTGATATACTTGAAGAGGAACTAGATGTAAAGTTATCATATGACATATTGCCGGTGCGAAAAAGTGATCAAAAAGTATTTGTTGCAGACATTGGCAAGATTAAAAAACGTTGCGGTTGGCAACCAAAGGTTGACGCCATCTCCGGCATAAGGCAAATGCTTGAGTGGGTTGAGAAAAAATAACAGATAACATGCGAGGGGGACATAAATGTTTTTGTCAATCGTCATTCCATCATATTTAGAAGAAGAAAATCTAAGTGTATTACTACCAAAAATAAATTCTGTAATGGCAAATTTAGATGTTTCATATGAAATAGTAGTTGTTGAT
>JANXZD010000239.1 GCA_025355705.1 Bacteroidota bacterium
TCCTTTCTGATCTTACCGGAGAACGCGGTGTGTTGATGGGTGCAATCGCGGGATTGATGAAAGCACAATATGACGTGCTCCGACAAATGGGACATTCACCGAGCGAGGCATTTAATGAAACCGTCGAAGAAGCAACACAAAGTCTTTATCCATTAGTTGGAAAATATGGAATGGATTGGATGTTTGCAGCATGTAGCGTCACGGCACAACGCGGCGCGCTCGATTGGGCGAAGAAATTCGAAATGGCAAATCGTCCGTTATTTGAATTGTTGTATCGTGATGTTCAATACGGCGTAGAAACAAAACGGGTTCTTGATTCCACCAGTTCACCGGACTATCGCGAAAAACTGCAAGTTGAATTGGATGAATGGAAAAATTCCGAAATGTGGAAAGCGGGAGAAGCAGTGCGGGGATTACGACCGGAGAATTGGAAGAAATAATGAAGTCGTTGAGATTATAACTTCATTGCAACAATATTCTTCACGACCTATGGTCTTAAATTTTATGAATAAAAAGATTTTTACATACGACACAACGCTTCGCGATGGAACACAGGGAGAAGAAGTTTCTTTTTCCGCCGAAGATAAAGTGAAGATCGCTAAACGACTTGATGCATTCGGGATCGATTACATCGAAGGGGGCTGGCCGGGCTCCAACCCCAAAGACATGGAGTTCTTTGAGAAAGTCCGTTCGGTGAAATTCAATCATGCGAAGGTTGCAGCTTTCGGCAGTACTCGTCGTGCAAAGAACAAAGTTGAAGACGATGCGAATATTAAAGCATTGCTTGATGCACAGACCCCTGTAGTTACGATCTTTGGAAAAACGTGGCTGCTGCATGTAAAAGAAGCATTACAGATCACGGAAGAAGAAAATCTTAAAATTATTTCTGATTCGGTTTTGTATCTGAAAAAGAACGGCAAAGAAGTCGTTTATGATGCAGAACATTTTTTTGACGGGTACAAATCCGACAAAGCATATGCGATCAAAACGTTAGATGCAGCACAGCGTTCCGGGGCAGATGTGATCGTTCTGTGTGACACGAACGGCGGAACAATGCCGTGGGAAGTTTCCGCAATCGTTGATGAAATCAAAAAATATATCAGCGTTCAACTTGGTATTCATACTCATAATGATTGTGAACTTGGCGTTGCGAATGCACTTGCTGCAATTCAGCAGGGCGCAGTCCATGTTCAGGGAACGATCAATGGATACGGTGAGCGAACTGGAAATGCAAATCTCTGTTCTATTATTCCAAACCTGCAAATTAAAATGGGATTGGAAACAGTTGGAATGGAACAGTTAAAAAAACTGACTGACCTTTCCCGTTATGTTAGTGAGCTTGCGAATCTGAAGCATAAAAAAAATCTTGCGTATGTCGGTGAAAGTGCATTTGCGCATAAAGGTGGCGTTCATGTCAGCGCTGTAATGAAGACACCAAAAACGTATGAACATATCCAGCCGGAAATCGTTGGAAATGTGCGGCGAGTGTTGGTGTCAGATCTTTCTGGAAGAAGCAATGTGTTGTACAAGGCAGCAGAACTTGGATTATCATTAGACGATAAATCTCCCGCCGCGCAAAAAATTGTTGAAGAGTTGAAGGAGATGGAGCATTACGGCTATTATTTTGAAGATGCGGAAGCTTCGTTTGAATTACTGGTGAAGAAACATACCGGCGAGATAGAAAAATTATTTGAGCTGGACCGGTTTAAGATCAGTATTCATAAAGACTCAAATGATACCGATGCACGAAGCGAAGCGATGATCAAAATCCGTGTTGGCGATGAAACTGAAATGACAGCGGCTGAAGGGAATGGGCCGGTGAATGCAATGGATAAAGCATTGCGAAAAGCACTCGAACGATTCTACCCGCAATTGAAAGAAATTCAGTTAACCGATTATAAAGTACGTGTGCTTGATTCTCAGAATGCTACAGCAGCAAAGGTCCGCGTGCTGATTGAAACCAAAAATGGAAATTCATCATGGAACACGGTCGGTGTTTCTTCCGACGTTGTTGATGCAAGCTGGAAAGCATTGGTCGATTCTATTACGTATCATTTATTAAAGAAGAAAAAAGGTTAGAAAAGGAACACTTATGATTGTTGTATTAAAACCGGGAACGACAAAAGAACAATTCGATCACGTCATTGCACGAGTTCAAGAATTTGGATTTAAACCACACCCGATAGTTGGTGAAGAGAGAACCGTTGTTGCTTGTGTCGGCGATGAACGTGGTAAAGCTCAACTTCAAGCGTTGGAATCATTGGATTATGTGGAAAATGTCGTTCCAATTTTAAAGCCGTTTAAACTTGCGAGCAAAGAAACAAAACCGCGTTCCGTTATCAAAGTTGGTAATGTTGAATTTGGAAATTCTCAATTTGTTGTTATTGCCGGACCATGTTCGGTAGAGTCACGGGATCAAATTATCTTAAGCGCAGAACTGGTGAAAAAGGCGGGAGCGCAAATGCTGCGTGGCGGCGCTTTCAAACCAAGAACATCCCCATATTCGTTTCAAGGATTGGAAGAAGAAGGATTAAAACTTCTTGCGGCAGCGAGAGAGAAAACGGGATTACCGTTCGCAACAGAAGTAATCTCTCCGAGTGATGTGGAGCTTGTTGCAAAATATTCTGATATGCTGCAGATAGGCGCGCGCAATATGCAGAATTTTGCTTTGCTGAAAGAAGTTGGAAAGACAAAACGTCCGATCCTTTTGAAACGCGGAATGTCCAGCACATATAAAGAACTATTGATGTCTGCGGAATATATCATGTCGCAGGGAAATTATGACGTTGTCTTGTGCGAACGCGGAATTCGCACATTCGAAGATTATACTCGCAACACATTCGACCTGACGGCGGTACCGGCATTGAAAGAAATGTCTCACTTGCCGGTGATCGTTGATCCGAGTCATGGAACGGGAATACGAAGTTTGGTGACACCAATGGCAAAAGCAGCAGTTCCGGTCGGTGCGGATGGATTGATCATTGAAATGCATCCGAATCCGGAGAAAGCATTTTCTGACGGAGCACAATCGTTAACACCGGAGCAATTCAGCAAACTAATGGATGAACTACGGCGGTACCTGCCGCTAGAGAACAAGCATCTATAAAAATGTTCTTATCCATTAATCGTTGAATAATTTAAAGAGGTAAACATATGAGCGACCGAGTTTATATTTTCGATACGACACTGCGCGACGGCGAACAATCGCCGGGGTGCAGTATGAACTTTACGGAAAAGATTCGCATGGCGCGTCAGCTGGAACGATTGCAGATCGATGTGATCGAGGCGGGGTTTCCAATCGCAAGCGAAGGTGACTTTGAATCGGTAAAAGAAATTGCAAAACAGATTCGCAGCTGTACAATTGCGGGACTCTGCCGTGCGAATAAAGGAGATATCGATCGTGCATGGGAAGCGTTGAAACATGCAGCCAAGCCGCGCATCCATACGTTCATTGCAACTTCAGACATTCATTTAAAATATAAATTGAAAAAATCGCGCGACGAAGTGCTGGAAAGTGCAGTCAACGCTGTTCGTCTTGCAAAATCATATTGTGACGATGTGGAATTTTCCTGTGAAGATGCCTCTCGCAGCGATGTTGATTATCTTTGTCAGATCGTTGAAGCGGTGATCGCAGAAGGTGCAACGGTTGTCAATATTCCAGATACGGTTGGTTACGCAATACCTGATGATTACGGCAGAATCATTCGTTCACTTATTGAACGAGTCCCAAACATCAACAAAGCGATTATCAGTGCTCATTGCCACGACGACCTGGGAATGGCGGTAGCAAATTCCCTTGCAGCAGTGATGAATGGTGCGCGTCAGATAGAATGTACCGTAAATGGCGTAGGTGAGCGTGCCGGAAACGCATCGCTTGAAGAGATTGCAATGGCGATCCGTACTCGAAGTGAGGCGTTAAAAGTTCATACAAATATCAACACTGAAGAAATCTATAAATCGAGCAAGATGCTAGTATCTCTTACCGGGATGCACATCCAACGCAACAAAGCCATTGTTGGTGAAAATGCATTTGCACATGAAGCCGGCATTCATCAAGACGGAATGCTGAAGAATTCCATTACGTATGAAATTATGACGCCGCAAAGTGTAGGGATCAAACACAGCACTCTTGTGCTTGGTAAACACAGCGGACGACATGCATTGAAGCAGAGATATTCTGAACTTGGTTATAATTTAACAACGGAAGAATTGGAAAAAGCGTACTCTGTCTTCACAAAAATCGCCGATGAAAAAAAACAGATATTCGACGATGATCTTGTTGCAATCCTTCAGGATGAAATGGCATCCATCGATGAAACATACAAACTTGAAACATTCCAGGTGACAAGCGGATTGAATCTTATTCCGACGGCAACTGTTGGTTTGAAAAAAGGAAACGAAATATTTCAAGATTCGGCGACGGGTGATGGCCCGGTCGATGCGGCGTATCGAGCTATCGAACGCATTACGGGAATCAGTGTGGAATTGCTCGATTATTCGATCAAATCCGTTGCATGGGGACGGGATGCGATCGGCGAAGTATTCGTAAAAATTGCGATCGATGGATATGTATTTAATGGACGTTCTGCAAGCACGGATGTGATCACCGGAAGCGTGAAAGCATATTTGAATGCGATCAATCATGCGGTCAGTGCGCGATATCGAAAAGAACAAGATTCACCGGTTCGCCAGGAATCGCAAGCAGTATAGGCAATAGACAATTATTAATTACCAATGAAACAATTATAAGGTTTTACTTTATGGCGATGACAATAACAGAAAAAATTCTCGCAAAACATTCCGGAAGAAATGCTGTCCAACCCGGCGATAATGTGTGGATCGATGTTGACGTATTGATGACACACGACGTGTGCGGACCGGGAACATTCGGTATTTTCAAACGGGAATTCGGCGCGGATGCAAAAGTGTGGGATAAAGAAAAACTTGTTGTTATTCCCGACCATTATATTTTCACAAAGGATATGCACGCGAACCGAAACATTCAAATTCTACGCGACTTCGCAAAAGAACAGGATCTTCCGCATTATTTTGATGTTGGTACGCCGCGCTACAAAGGTGTCTGCCATGTTGCAATGCCTGAAGAAGGATTCACTCGTCCCGGTGAAGTATTGTTTGGAACAGATTCTCACACATGTACCGCCGGTGCGTTCGGAGAATTTGCTACAGGAATTGGAAATACTGATGCTGCATTCGTTCTCGGCACCGGAAAACTGTGGGTGAAAGTCCCTGAGACAATGAAATTTGTTTTTGAAGGTGAAATGCCGAAATATCTTATGGCAAAAGATCTCATTCTTGCGGTGATCGGAAAGATTGGTGTTGACGGCGCAACGTACCGCGCAATGGATTTTGGCGGATCAACAGTTGATGCTATGACAATGGAAGATCGAATGACACTGTGCAATATGGTCATCGAAGCAGGAGGAAAAAATGGAATCTGTACAGCGGACAAAACAACAACAGATTATGTTCAGGCCAGAACAAATAAACAATTTGAAGTCTATCACAATGACAGCGATGCAAAGTATCATTCAGTCCATCGGTTCAATGTGAACGAAATCGAACCGACAATTGCAAAACCGCATTCCCCCGATAACAAAGCCGTTGTTAGCGAAGTGGCAGGAACAAAACTTGACCGCGCATATATCGGGAGCTGTACAGGGGGAAAAATTTCAGATTTTATGGCTGCTGCAGAAATCATGTACGGCGAAAGAGTGAAAATCGATACGTTTATTATTCCCGCAACAACGGATGTTGCAAAAGAAATACGGACACTGAAGTACAAAGATAAAACCATCATGCAGATCTTTGAAGAAGCCGGATGCCGAATCGGCGATTCTTCCTGCGCGGCTTGTCTTGGCGGACCATCGGATACATTCGGTCGTTTGAATGGTGCAGAAGTTTGTATTTCATCTACCAATAGGAATTTTCCCGGAAGAATGGGATCGAAGAAATC
>JANXZD010000292.1 GCA_025355705.1 Bacteroidota bacterium
ATCAAATTGTCGATCTTGGAATAACATTCATCGATACTGCGCGCGGGTACGGTCTTTCCGAAGAACGAATCAGCAGACATTTATCCTGGCGGAGAAAAGACTTCATCCTTTCGACCAAGGTCGGCTACAATATTCCAGGACATCAGGATTGGACGTATGATTGCATCGTTGCCGGAGTTCATCGCTCTTTGCAATTGATGCGGACCGATGTTCTTGATATTGTTCATCTTCATTCTTGCCCAAAAGAAACCCTTGAGCGCGGAGAAGTTGTTGCTGCATTACTAAAGATGAAGGAAGAAGGAAAGATCCGTGCGACTGCGTACTCCGGTGAAAACGATGCATTAGAATTTGCATTGAAATCAAATCAATTCGACGGATTAATGAGTTCGATCAATGTGTTCGATCAGCACTCAATTGATTCTATCGTCACTCCTGCAGTGAAACGCGGTATTGGTTACATTGCTAAACGTCCGATCGGAAATGCACCGTGGCTTCATGCCGGACAACCGCATGGAAATTATTGCGAGGAATATTGGAAACGCATGAAAATAATGAAACTTGATTTCGGTGATGAGTGGCTCGATGTTGCGCTTCGATTCACCGCATTCACTCCCGGCATCAGCACATCAATCGTTGGGACAACAAATCTAGACCACATTAAAAGAAATATTGAGATCGTGAATAAGGGTCCTCTCTCTGATGACCTTGTAATGAACATTCGCTCTAAATTCATGAATAACGATAATAACTGGAATGGACAAATTTAAACAATGGATAATCTTTCACACTTGCTTGAGAATAACCGCCAATGGGCTTCCGATAAAATAGCGCACCAAAAAGATTTTTTCAAACGACTGGAGAATATCCAAGCGCCGCAATATTTGTGGATCGGATGTTCCGACAGCCGCGTTCCCGCAAACGAAATTGTTGCACTCGATCCGGGCGAACTGTTTGTCCATCGTAATGTTGCCAATGTGGTCGTTCATACCGATCTCAACTGTCTTTCGGTTATTCAATACGCCGTTGAAGTATTGCATGTTAAACATATTATGGTTGTCGGACATTATGGATGCGGCGGTGTCCGTGCCGCGCTGTTGAAGCAGCGTTTTGGTCTGATCGATAATTGGCTCAGACATATTCAAGATATCCATCAACGCTATCAATCCATTGTGGAATCTGCCGGCAGTGTTGAAAAACAAGTCGACCGTCTTTGCGAATTGAATGTGATCGAACAGGCACTCAATGTCTGCGAGACAACGATCATTCAAGATGCATGGGCTCGGGGCGCTTCACTGGATGTTCACGGATGGATCTACGGATTGAACGACGGTATCATCCGCGATCTGAACATTACCATGAACTCCCCCGATGATATGGCAGCAATTTATCAACGGGCAGTAACAGGGATCACGAGAAGTGGTCTCAACAATACCTAATCATTGTTATTTTTGAGACTGCTTCTCAATAATTGATATGCTAAAAAGATATTATACAATTGTGCATTGATTCTCACCGTTATCCTTCGGTAGTTGTATAAAATTACGGAGGTCTCTTGCGTTCTATTCTATTCTTCATCTGTATTTTCATTACAACTGCATTTTCACAACAACGGATTAAACAAGATTCCTCTTTGTTCGATTTTTGGGTCGGAGAGTGGGATCTAACGTGGAACGATCCTCACGGCTCGGTTGCTGCCGGAACAAACATCATCACAAAAATCTTGGATGGAAAAGTGATCTTGGAAAACTTCACCGGTTTGACCGGACAGGCAAAAGGATACAAAGGACAAAGTGTTTCGATCCTTGATAATCGCACCGGGGTATGGAAACAAACCTGGGTTGATAATCAAAGTGCATATCTCCCCTTTACCGGCGGTGCCGAAGGAAAGAATAGATTCTTTGAACAAGAATTTATAAAGAATGGAAAACTGCATAAAGGAAAAATGATCTTCCACGATATTACCGAAGAAAAATTTGTATGGGACTGGATGCAATCCACCGACAGCGGGGCAACATGGACCACTCAGTGGAGCATTCGGTATACACGAAAAAAATAGCACTGCATTTCTTCTGCTTCATTCATTGATCGTCACCGTAAAGTTGACGATCAATGACCGATAAAAAAAACAATAGCTCACTCCTCCCTGCACCACACCTCATGCGCGTGACAGATTTTTTGTACCCATGACAATCTCATGGTTTTCACACAAGGTTGAATTCTTTGAAGAGTTTTGAATATTTATTTCCCATTTTTGAAACTCTGAAGAGCACCTTCTTAATTTTGCGGACATATTCTTCAAAAACACCTGTTATTCTTGCAAATTCTGTGGCACATTAGTTGAACAGAATTGAGCAACGTTAATACATCAATTCACAATAATAGTGCTTACCGTGTATCCAATTCTAGAAAAGAACGACCTTGCCTCCAAAGTATATCGCTACGTTATCGCTGCTCCGGATATTGTAAAAAAAGCAAAAGCCGGACAGTTTGTTATTCTACGGTTGCATGAAGGAGGAGAACGAATTCCCATTACACTTGCCGATTGGGATATGCAACGGGGAACCGTTACGCTGTACGTTCAGGCGATCGGTAAAACCACTACAATGATGAGCATGCTGAAGGTTGGCGATTTCCTGACGGATGTTGTCGGTCCGTTCGGTCTTCCAAGTCATGTTGAAAAAGGAAAAACATTTGTTGCGGTCGGCGGAGGTTTCGGTATTGCTGCAATACATCCTATCGTTCGCGCCAATAAACTCGTCGGCAATAAAACGATTTCGATCATTGGTGCTCGTTCAAAAGAGATGATCATTATGGAAGATGAGATGCGCGCCATTTCTGATGAAGTGCGCATCGCCACCGATGACGGCAGTTACGGTACAAAAGGTTTTGTCACGACCATTTTAAAATCAATGTTGGAACATAAAGAACCGGTGGATGTTGTGCTTGCAATCGGACCGGTGATTATGATGAAAGCTGTTTCCGATCTCACCAAACAATATGGCGTGAAGACGCTCGTCAGTCTTAATCCGATTATGATGGATGGAACAGGGATGTGTGGCGCGTGTCGCGTTATTGTCGGCGATACAATGCAGTTCGCCTGTGTTGATGGACCGGAGTTCGACGGCCATGCTGTCGATTTTAATTTGTTGATGGCACGGCAAAAGATGTATTCGCCTCAGGAAAAAATTTCGATGGAGATCTTTGAAAAGACATGTCGAACGCAGGAACATCGTGAAACAGCTGCGTGGTAACAGCAGATCTTCGGTTTTTTTCTTTGTGCCTTAGTGCCTTTGTGGCAAAAAAAATTAATGAAAATTATTTATAACGCAATAAAATAACTATGAACGAAACAACACAACCAACCATAAAAAAAATTTCTAACAAAGAGCGGATGAAAATTCCGCGGCATGCGATGCCGGAACAAGAACCGTTGGTGCGCGCAAAGAATTTCTTTGAAGTGCCGCTCGGCTACACTGCGGATATGGCGATGGAAGAAGCCGATCGATGTCTTCAATGCAAAGATCCGAAGTGCATTCAAGGGTGTCCGGTCAACGTCAAAATTCCGCAGTTCATTTTTCATGTTGCCATGGGAAATTTTGAACTTGCAGCAAACACCTTAAAGGAAACGAACGCGCTTCCGGCGGTGTGCGGAAGGGTTTGTCCGCAGGAAGAACAATGCGAAACAGTGTGCGTTATTGGAGGCAAAGTTGAACCGGTTGCCATCGGCAGACTTGAGCGCTTTGTTGCAGATTGGGAACGTGCTTCCAGAAAAGTATCACTTCCTGCCATTCCTCGGTCATCCGGAAAAAAAATTGCGGTCATCGGCGCCGGCCCTGCGGGACTGACGTGTGCCGGAGATCTTGCCAAACTTGGTCACTCGGTAACAGTGTTCGAAGCATTGCATAAAGCCGGCGGTGTTCTTGTGTATGGAATTCCGGAGTTTCGCCTGCCAAAACAAATTGTCGAAGCAGAAGTACAGTATCTGGAAAAACTCGGCGTCAAAATTCAGTGCAACTTTGTTGTTGGAATGACCCGCACCGTAGATGAGCTGATGACTGAAGATGGTTACGATGCGGTCTTCATCGGAACAGGAGCCGGTCTTCCATACTTCATGGGACTTCCCGGCGAAAATTTAAATGGGGTCTATTCTGCAAATGAATTCCTTACCCGCATGAATTTGATGAAGGGATTTGAATTCCCCAACAACGCCGATACACCGGTGCCTATGGCAAAACATGTTGCCGTTATCGGCGGCGGAAACACGGCAATGGATGCTGCGCGCACGGCACTTCGGCTACAGTGGACGGAAAAAGTTTACATCGTGTATCGTCGTTCGCTTGTTGAAATGCCTGCACGGAAGGAAGAGATCCATCATGGCGAACAGGAAGGAATTGAATTTCTTCTTCTGACAAATCCGACACGATTTCTTGGCGAGAACGGCTGGCTGACCGGAATGGAATGCCAGAAAATGGAACTTGGCGAACCCGACGCATCGGGAAGACGCAAACCTGTTCCGATCAACGGAAGTGAATTTGTGCTCACGGTTGAGTCCGCCATTGTTGCAACAGGGAACGGATCAAATCCGTTGATCAACAAAACAACACCGGGATTGACCGCAAACAAATACGGCAATATTATCGCCGATGAAAGCGGCAAAACATCACGCGAAGGTATGTGGGCGGGCGGAGATATTGTTATTGGCGCCGCAACGGTCATAAAAGCAATGGGCGCAGGAAAAAAAGCTGCTGCGGCAATCCATGAGTATGTGACAGCAAAAAAGAAATAAATTACCTCCCCAATATTCCCTTTCTCTTTTATAGAGAAGGGAATATATTTATTTCTTTCAATGCAGTGAACGATATTACCGCGGCTTCCAACCATCTAAATTTTCCCTACTGAGCCGCTTAAAAAAATAAATAAAGCTCCCCGCCGCAAGCAGCGGGGTATCTTCGTCATGCCCGAATGTTCCAGTCGGGCATCCATAGAATAGATTCCCGCCAAAAGCACGCGGGAATGACATAACGACGCAAGCATCGGGGTATTAAACCCAATAATGAATAAAATAATTCATTTTTCTCATCCGATTTTGGGTTTTCAGGGATATATGTAAGCGATAAGGGAAAGACCGAAACAGAAGTATTCTGTCTGATTTACAATCCAAAATGTTGTTCGGAATGAACGCTCTTGTTGCTCTTACCCGTAAATTGAATTACTATTGTAGCGCATTCAATAGATCTCTTGCATGATACTATTGATCAGCACTGAAGTCTGAGTCCATAAAGTACAATTTCTTAAATTTGGTTTATGCTGATAAAGCGAATTGACAAAACGTTGAGAGGAATGATCTTTATTCTATACTTTGGAATATTCTTTTTAGCGTTGTATGCACCGGTCATTCAACATGTGAAAGGATATCCCGCAGGTGAGAATATCTATTCTCTCTTCTCCCCCATTTGTCATCAATATCCCACACGGTGCTTTTGGATTTTTGATCGGCCGTGGGCGTTATGTGCTCGTTGTGCAAGCGCATATTTAGGAATTGCAATTGCTGCTCTTGTATCAAGACCAAAATATACGTTTTCCAAACGAGCACTCATTGGTGTTACAGTAATTTGTTTCGCTGCTATCGATCCAATGCTGCAATTATTTGGTTTTTATGAAAGCACTAATGTTGTTCGATCAATCACGGGCTTAGCGGGCGGTTACGGCGCTTTTATGCTCATCTATCCACTACCATTTAAATATAAGGAACAAGTTATATGAAGAATGTTCTATCCATCGTCGTAGTTCTGTTTTTATTTTTTTCATTTAGTTTCTCGCAAGACACGCTAAAAATGAAAGCAACAACAATTGTCGTTGTAAAATCAAATACTAAATTGACCAGTAAACAATTAAAAACCGGACAACAATTAATTTTGAGCGTTGCAATGGATGTGACAGTGAAAGGTAAAAAAGTAATAACGACGGGTGCTCCTGTTATCTGTTTGGTTGAGTCCGCTGAAAGTGCGGGAATGGTTGGTCAGGCAGGAAGACTCACGATTTCGATACA
>JANXZD010000309.1 GCA_025355705.1 Bacteroidota bacterium
GTGCCGCATTTTGAAAAAATGCTGTATGATCAAGCACAGTTGGTTAATTCATATATCGATGCGTATCAGATTACTAAAGATGAATTTTTTGCAACCGTTGCTCGTGAAACGCTTGATTATGTCCTTCGTGATATGACATCACAAAAAGGCGGATTCTTTTCCGCAGAAGATGCCGATAGTATTGATCCCGAAAAGAGTGGACATAACATTGAAGGTGCATTCTATGTTTGGAAAAAATCTGAGATCGAGAATATATTGACTGCAGATGAATCGAAGGTACTCTGTTATCATTATGCTGTTGAAGAAAATGGAAATGCGTTGTCGGATCCGCATCTGGAATTTGGCGGCAAGAATATTCTGTTCAATCCATTTACTATTGAGCAAACCAGTGAACATTTCTCTTTAAAAGAAGAGAAAGTACGTTCTTTGATTACGTCAGCAAAGAAAAAATTATTGCATGTCAGGAATAAGCGACCACATCCACAGTGTGATGATAAAATTCTAACGTCGTGGAACGGTTTAATGATTGGCGCATTAGCGAGAGCCTCGCGAACACTTAATGAGTTATCATATTCACAATCCGCAGTGCGTGCTGCCGAATTTATTTTCTCGACGCTATACGATGCCGAACAGAAGATTCTCTTTCGGCGTTATCGCGATGGAGAAGTAAAATTTGAGGCTCATCTGGAAGATTATTCTTTTGTGGCTTCCGGATTGCTGGATCTCTACCAAACTACATTCGATTTGCGTTGGCTGCAATGGGTAGAAGAATTGATGGGAAGGGCGATCACACTATTTTGGGATTCAGCTGAAGGAGGATTTTATGATACATCAGGAAAAGATGAATCTATACTAGTGCGGATGAAAGAAGCTTACGATGGAGCGGAACCGACGGGAAATTCGATTGCAGTGATGAATCTGCTGAGATTGTATGAATTGACGAATGAACAATCACTGAAAGAATATTTTCAAAAGACATTAAAACACTTCTGTAGCTTGTTGGTTCAATCACCGCAAGTGATGCCGCAATTAATGGCATCATTAGAATATTTCCTTTCGCCGCCGGAACATGTTGTTATTGCTTCCGATCAGATTGATACTGCCGGGATTTTCCTTGATCCGATATCGAAGAATTTTGCTCCACATTTGAATACGATTGTATTGACCGATCTGCAAAGAGTTTTTTTTGATACAAAACTTTCTTTTACAAAAGGAATGAAGATGATAGATGGAAAACCATCGGCATATTTCTGTAGGAATTATAGCTGCGATCTTCCAACAAATAATGTTGAAACATTAAAAAGAAATATTGATGGACAATAATGACCACAAAAACATAACTTTGAGTCAGATTTCAAAAACTACATCTTATTGGTGTAGGAGATTGTAAGCGGTAAAGGTTCAGAAAATCACCGAAATTTTTTATTGCAACTTGACTTCTCTATCTTTATCTTCAATATATTATTATAGTTGATGGCGGTCATACAACCATCAATAAAATCTCATCGTAAGGGGCATTTTCAATGAAATTAAAATCTTCGACTATTAATGATGGGTCGGTGGTCATTCTCGAACCGAAAGGATCTCTTGTCGGTGGTGATGAAACAGATGAACTCAAAAAAGCGGTTGCCTCGTTGCTCGATCAAGGAAATCGTAAATTGATTGTCGATCTTGGTGATGTTGAATATTTGAATTCGTCAGCAATTGGTGCATTGGTCTCAGCGCATACATCGTATACGAATCGCCAAGGTAAACTGATTCTCTGCAACATCAATAAAAGTATCACGAACATTTTTGTCGTTACAAAACTATCAACAATCTTCACCACAGCGGAAAAACGCGAGGACGCAATTTACGCAATAGCAAAGTAAATAACTTTAAATCAATAAATATTACATTACAAGGAGTCGTTCTATGAAACAAGGTTCACTCAACTTAGTCATTCTCTTCGGAGCATTCACACTTGGATATTTGATCTTTGAATTTACCCTGCCGCAATTTATCAAGGACGGCGGACCTCTCGTTATTGCCCTCGTATCGCTTTCGATCATGGTATTAACATATATTGTTGAACGACTTCTTTCACTCAAAAAAGCAGGCGGTCGCGGTCCACTTCCAAAATACCTAAAAACACTTGTTACGAATCTAAACTCGAACGATATCCCGGCTGCAATTGCTGCTTGTGATGCACAACGCGGTTCAATGGCAAACATTGTGAGAACAGGATTAGAACGCTACCAAGAATTACAGACGAAAAAGGATTTGAACAAGAAAGAAAAAATGGAAGAAGTGAAACGTGTGATCGAAGAAGCAACCATGCTTGAAATGCCGATCTTGGAACGTAACCTTATTTCACTTTCTACCATTGCATCAATTTCAACAATGGTGGGACTGCTTGGAACAGTGCTTGGTATGATTCGTTCGTTCGCTGCTCTTGCAAAAGCCGGTGCCACCGATTCTGCCGCTCTTTCGCTCGGTATCTCGGAAGCTCTTATCAACACCGCAGGCGGAATTGCGATCGCGATTGTTGCCATTGTAGCATACAATTTCTTCACGACAAAGATTGATGGCATGACATATATGATCGACGAAGCAAGCAAAGATATTATGATGAACTTACAATCCAAACACGATTAATTTCATTCGCAGGAGATTTTATGTCAAAGAAAAAACGTGTAGGATTCAAGCTTGATATGACCCCGATGGTGGATGTCGGTTTTTTATTGCTGACATTCTTTATGCTATCAACAACATTCAAAGCTCAAGACGTAGCCGAAGTGACGATTCCGGAATCTCATTCCGCAATTAAGCTTCCTGATAGTGATGTAATGACGGTTACGGTCGACAAAGACGGATCGGTCTTTCTTGGTTTAGACAATCAAAATCTTCGTGCGGCGGTGTTTGGACAGCAATATGCACTCAAAGCCGGCATGGGAGTAACAATGACTGAATTACCGGAATTACTGAGAACCGCACGCATTAGAAACCCGAAACTTCGAACCGTGATCAAGGCGGATCAACAAGCCGAATATAGAGTGATTCAAAGTGTAATGGAAGCTCTACAAAAAGAGAATATTACCCGCTTTAACCTTGTCACGAATATGGAAAAATAATATTATTAGGAGTAACGACCTATGGCAGATGTAGATCTATCCCAATCCAAAGGTAAGCAAAAACACGGCGGTAAGAAAAAGAAGAAGCGTATTTCCGTTAGGCTTGATATGACGCCTATGGTTGACGTTGCATTTTTATTGTTGACCTTTTTTATGCTTACGACATCTATGAGTAAACCTCAGACGATGGAAATCAACCTGCCACCATCTGAAACTAAAGCAGATGTTGCAGAATCAAATTTGTTGACACTGCGTATCTCAGAAGATTTTAGAATTTTTTGGAATATTGGAACCGAGAAGCCAACAACAGTTGATGGGAAAGAGAAAAAAGAAAAACTGATCGCTCTTGGGAAATTATTGAAAGAACGAAATGCTGCAAATCCAAAATTGATCACATTGATAAAAGTCGATGGGAAAGCAAAGTATATTGATATGGTGGATATTATGGATGAATTGAATATCAATAGTATCACCAGATTTAGTTTGGCGCCGATGTTAGATGAAGACAAAAAACTCATCGGAACGATGTAATTTAACTGTGTAAGGAAGAATTTTTATGGCAACTACATCAGTAGCAAGTGTCGCTTATGGTTATCAAGAAATGCGAACACTTACTCGTAAGTATTCTGTTACAGCCTTGATTATTGCCGGCAGTTTTCACTTAGCCGCAATGGGGGCATACTATGGATTGCAAAAACTTATGGAAGAAGACGAACCTGTATATTCAGTTCGTATTATGAAATACAGCGATCTTGGTCCGCCTCCTTCAATTACAAATTCTCAAACAGCTCCGGCAGTATCTGTTGAAGCTCCAACAGCAAAACCGACCGTTGGAACTCCGGTTCCAGTTCCTGATGCTGAAATTAATCCGGAACAGACAATTGCAACTCAACAGGAAATGGCAAGTACGGCTCCAATTGGTGAGGGAGATGGAACAGGGGGTCCAGTGGAAATTGAACAAGATGTAAAGATCGAAGAAGATGGACCTCCGCCGGATTTTGTGCCGGTAGAGAAACAACCGCAGCCTCTTCCCGGTAATGCTCCTCCACCGGTCTATCCTGAAATTGCGAGACGCGCAGGTGTTGAAGGAACAGTGTGGGTGAAGATCTGGGTTGACAAAGAGGGAAATCCAAAAAAAGCACAAGTGTTGAAATCAGACGCAGAATTGTTCAATCAGCCGGCTATTGATGCTGCGATGCGATGGAAATTTACACCGGCAATTATGAATAACGGACCGGTTTCTGTGTGGGTTTCTATTCCGTTCAAGTTCAAATTGAATGCCGGGCGGTAACTTTTAGGATGGATCCAAATAAAATTTTCGTGTATTTCAGTTATGTTATGGCGGGAATGTTTGCGGCACTCGGTATATTTGTGCTCTTTCTGGTGCCGAAAGAATATAACATACCTGAAAAATCACGAATAATGTTCGGTGTCGTACTTCTTCTTTATGGACTATATCGATTTATTTCATTGCGAGTTAAACAGCGGCAAGAAGATGAAGAACGTCAATCTCAATAGTTGTAACGGTTTCGTCCTTTCATTTCTCATTCTCATTTCTGTCGTCGTTCTGCAATCATGTTCTAATGAAAAACGCGAGACTCTCACCAGTGGAAGTCTTACGATGATCACTTCGGAAGATGTCTTTCCGGTCATTGATATTCAGGTGAAAGATTTCCAGCGAATATACATACAATCAAAGATCATTAATAGATCGTCATCATCTCGCGATGCAATTGTCCAAATGTTGAACGATAGTATCAAATTGATCGTGTGTGCAAGAGCACTGAATGAAGAAGAACGTCGGGTGATCGCCAAAAATAAACTTGAGGTTGATTCTATAAAGATAGCATTTGACGGTGTTGCCGTTGTTGTCAATAAAAAGAATCTACTGACAAAACTCAATATTGAGGAATTGCATGATATTCTCACCGGAAAAA
>JANXZD010000357.1 GCA_025355705.1 Bacteroidota bacterium
CTCAAATGGGAACCGGGAAAATCGATTTCCGCACGACGACAAATTTGGTAAGAGATTTGGTCCAGAAATAAAATAACGACCATTTTATCTTTTATTGTAAACGCCAAGAGATTTTCTTGGTGTTTTTATTTCTACCCTATCGAAGTAATCCTTATCTTAAACAAAAAAAGGATAACGATTTATGAAAAAATATTTTCTTCTATGGTTCATTCCTTTGGTTCTTTTTGCTGAAGAGGGAATGTACCCGCTTTCCGAAATCCACAAATTGAATTTGAAATCGAAAGGATTCAAGATCACTGCAAATGCGATCTACAATCCCAACGGTATCAGTCTGGTTGATGCAAGCGTAAATGTCGGCGGGTGCAGTGCTTCATTCATCTCCGAGGAAGGTTTGATCATTACCAATCATCACTGCGTGTTTGGTGCAGTACAGCAGGCGAGCACGGTGCAGAATGATTATATCACTAATGGATTCATTGCACGCAAACGTGAACAAGAGATCCCGGCAAAAGGATTGACCGCCCGCATCATTGATTCGTATCGAGATGTCTCAAAGGAAGTTCTTTCGGGAATTTCCGATACGACCGATCCGGTTGAACGGACAAAGATCATTGAAAAAAATACCAAAGTTCTTGTTGCAGATGCTGAGAAAAAACAATCCGGTGTAACAGCATCGGTTGCAGAGATGTTTGCCGGAAAAACGTACGTCTTGTTTATCAACAAGGTCATTAAAGATATCAGGCTTGTCTATGTTCCGCCTCGATCGGTCGGTGAATTTGGCGGAGAGAGTGATAACTGGGTATGGCCTCGGCATACCGGAGATTTTTCATTTCTTCGTGCCTATGTTTCTGCCGACGGGTCACCTGCGGAATATTCTTCTGCTAATGTTCCATTCAAGCCGAAAAACCATTTTAAAGTGAATCCTAACGGCGTTGAAGAGAATGATCTTGTCTTCATTCTTGGCTATCCCGGAAGAACATTTCGCCATCAAACGTCCTACTATCTGGAATATGAACGAGATATTCGTTTACCGTTCATCCAAAAACGAAACGCATGGATGATGGCTCAAATGGAAGTGGCAGGAAAAAATGATCCTGAAATTGCATTGGCATTGACTGCAAGGATAAAATCTCTGGCGAACGTTGAGAAAAATTATCGTGGTAAATTAAAAGGAATGAATAATCTCCCAATCATTCAGAATAAACAAAAAGAAGAGGAAGCATTGCAGCAATACATCAACGCTGATCCCGAGCGGAAACAAAAATACGGTGATGTGCTTCTGGGAATAAAATCGGTGTATGATGAAATCCGTACTGATGCGCAGCGCGGGAACATCCTTTCCAATATCATCGGAAGTTCGACACTTCTTACCATTGGTAATTCGTTATTGAAACTTGTGGATGAACGGCAAAAACCGGATTCAACTCGACAATCGGCATATATGGAGAAGAATCTTTCTGCATTGAAACAGAACTATCTTTCATCGCTACGAAGTTTCAATCGCACCATCGATCAATTATTTTTACAGGAAATTTTGAACGAAGGCGCAACACTTCCCAACAATCAACGAATTGAACCTGTTGCATCATTGAAGAATATCCGTCAATTTGTTGACAGTGCATTTACAATGACACAACTTACTGATACAGCATTCATTGCAAAAGCATGTGTTATGACTCCGGAACAATTGAAGCAAGTCAACGATCCGTTGATCGAATTTGCACGGACAATGTCGCTGGAAATTGAATTTCAAAACACGATTAATCGAAAACGGAACGGAGAATTGAACCGCCTTTCTGCAAAATTGGTGACGGTGAAAGAGGTATGGAAAAAATCTGATTTTATACCCGATGCAAATTCAACGTTGCGGATGACCTTCGGAAGGATACGCGGATACAGCCCTTCGGACGCAACATATTTTTCACCGATCACCACGTTGAACGGAGTGATAGAAAAATCATCAGAAGAGCCGGAATATAATACACCGAAAAAAATTCGTGACATGGTAAAGAAAAAAGAATATGGTCGATATAAGAACAAAAAATTGAACGATGTTCCCGTGAATATTCTTTATGATATGGATACCACCGGAGGAAATTCTGGAAGTCCGGTATTGAATGCAAACGGAGAATTGATTGGAGTGAATTTTGATCGTGCCTTCGAAGCAACGATCAATGATTATGCATGGAATGAAAGTTACAGCAGATCGATCGCAGTGGATATACGCTACGTACTATGGAATGTTGAAAAAGTCGGTGAAGCAGATTTTCTGTTGAAGGAAATTGGCATAAAATAAAGAAAACATTATGTTTTAAATATATCTAAAAACATATCTATTACAATACGTTGAAATTCAAGCACTTATTGGGTATATTGATACTATTGAAGTAAAATTGGTTATTAATCGTTTATTATGCCGCCACCAGCAGACAAAGAATCTCAGAAAAAAATGATCGGCGAATTGCTTAAAGCCGCGGATCGTTATATCAAATCTGCTGATTGGACGAAAGCGCTTGAAGAAGTTGACAAAGCGCTTGCCATTGAAACGAACAATATGTACGCCATGGCGTATAAGGACCGTATCAATGTTTCGCTCACGGAAGAGAAGAAAAAAGTTGAAGGCGAAAAAGTTAAAAAACTTTCCGAAGAGCAAAACAAGAAAACTACTGAAAAAACTCCTGAAGCACCGAATGAAGAAAAAAGTAATGACACGGTAAAAACTCAAACTCCGGCAGAAGAGAAAAAAACAGAATCTGCAAAACCTGAATCACCAAAAGAAGAGACAAAAGTTGCGACCCCTTCCGGGAAAGATGATGCCGCCGCACGGTTGGAATCGCTCCGTCAGGAATTTTCTGCAACTCAGGCGAAACTTCAACGGGAAGTTGCACAATTAACAATGCAGGTAAAAGAAGCACAGGCATTGAAAGATGCAACCGAAAAGAATTTGACCGGACAGATCATCTCACTTCAGCAGGAATTGGCAACCGCAAAACAATCTGGCGGAAAATCAAACGATAAAGAACTTGATACCTTGAAAAAAGAGATCGAAACGCTGAAAGCAAAACATCAAAAAGAGATCGACTCCGCCAAAGAAATTGCAAAAGCAGACATGCTGACACAGATCGCAATTCAACAGAAAGAAACCGAAGCTGCAAAAAAGAACACCGGAGAAGGAGCGTTTCAACAACAGGGAGAATCGATCATTCAAATGATGTTTCATATTGCATGGAAGGACGGTGCGATCACTTCAGACGAACGCGCATTATTGACGATCCTTAAAGATGCGATCAAAATGAACGACCAAAAGTTCAAAGAATTGGAACTGTCAACAAAGAGTGAAGCATACAAGAATGCGTTGCGCAGTGTGTGGCTTGATGGACACGTTACTCCGGATGAATCTGATTTTCTTACATCGTTGCGAGAGAAACTCGGCGTTCCGGCGGAAGAACACTTTAAACTGGAAAGCCAGATCCGTAAAGAAGTAAAGAAGTAAAGAAGTAAAGAAGTAATTATTTCCTCCAACATTAAAAACCCGATATGGATTTATTTCCTATCGGGTTTTTTCTTTGTTAACGCTTCAGTAAAAATGTCGCATAAGCGATCTTCCGAATCGAGATGATAGAAATACGTAGGGAACGTTACTTTACGGATAGAAAAGTGCCGTTCTACTCTCGTATAAAAATTAAAATCTTCTCCAAATGGAATTGCTTTGAATCCATTCACTTTTTTTAATATTGTTCGCCGAAAGAAAAATGTTCCGCCGATATGGCATTTGTTGAGATGGATTTTTTTGCCAGGATTCGCCATATCCGCGACGTAATGTTTCTCTTTCGGTCCGATCAATGTTATCCCACCGTGGATAAAGTCGACCGAAGGATGGTGCTGCATATAGTGCAGTCGTTTTTCCAAATGGCGCGGAGCAAGCTCATCATCGGAATCGACAAAACAAATGAAATTTCCGTTTGCAATTGCTAGACCTCTATTCCGTGCTTTTGCCAATCCTTGATTGCTGTGGTAAAAATATACTATTCGAGGATCGTGCCGTAAAAATTGCTTCACAATAGTATATGTAGTATCATTACTTCCATCGTCAATAATGATCAGCTCCCAGTTCTGCTCGGTCTGGTTCAATACAGAGCGAATGGCATTCGACAGTAAGTTTGCTCTATTATATGTGCAAAGGATAATGGAGATCATTTCAGTTGTTAACTATTCAAAATATGGAATTGAATCAATATACTTTTTATTGCCATAGTATTGCAATTATGATGATCATCATTTAGAACAATTGTATCATCAAAATAGTTTAAGATTTGTTTTTTCAAAAAGCCAAAGAGGATAATGAGATATTTTCTATTATTTATGTTCTTGTTTGTTCAATCGGGATTTACTCAAACCTATATTCTCTCCGGACATGTTGTAGATGCATCAACACTGGAACATCTTCCTTCAGCAACAATTCGCATATTAGGTACCTCCAAAGGAACAGTGACCAATTCATCGGGACAATTTCGTATTTCCCTTCCGGAAGGAACAGTTCGTATTGCGGCAAGCTATCTCGGTTATCAGAGCGATACTATTATTGTTGAATTGAATGGAAATCAATTTCGCGGAATACAATTACTGCCAAACACCATACAACTTGCAGGTGTAACGGTAACGGATGAAGATCCGGCGTATGAAATTATCCGGCGTGCGATAGAAAGTAAAAAGAAGTGGATGACGCAGCTACGCTCATTTGAAGGAAAAGCGTTCAATCGCTTACAAATGCGGACTGATACCGCTATTGCAATGATCACCGAAGCGTATTCAACATTGTATTGGTCGATCAATGATTCTCTTCGCGAAGTTGTCACGCAACAAAAGCAAACCGGTAATCTTCCCAAATCAATTTCAGCAATCCCGGTGGGGAGCATATTAAATTTTAATGATGATCAAATCCGTTTGAACGGGTATCGCTTTGTCGGTCCGACAGCGCCGGATGCATTCAGTTATTATGAGTATAAACTTCTTTCAACGCGAAAGATGGATGATTTTGATGTGTATTCAATTGAATTAAAACCAAAATCTAAAATTACGCCGCTGTTCAAAGGGATCATCTCTATTGCGGAGAGATCGTATTCGGTGATGGAAGTTGATGTGATGCCAAACGAAGCGATGACTCAGCCATTCATCGATCTTCGCGATGCTCGGCACCGACAAACATTCCAACTCTTTGAAAATAAATTTTGGCTTCCGAACAATTATCGTTATGAGGGAACTCTCAGGATCAGTCTTATGGGAATGAAATTTCCCGCATTTAAAATTGAACGGGATGTCGTTATCTATAACTATACGATCAATCCGGAATTTGCAGACTCCATTCGCCACATGAATCGATTCACCATTGATTCTTCCGTGACACGGTTTGATTCTACATTCTGGAAAGAGAATGATGTTCTTCCATTGACCGCCGAACAAGATACTGCGTACAAAACATTGGATAGCACGCAGACACTGGACAAAAAATTTGCACCAAAAGGATTTGCTGCCTCGTTTCTCAATGCATCCGGAAGTACACTTGGTGTTGCCGATCTATGGTTCAATCGTGTTGAAGGTCTTCATCTCGGTGCCAGCAAATCCTTCAGCAATGTTTTCGAAAATATCGATCTGCGTGCTGGAGTTGGTTATGGTCTGTCGGACAAACAATGGAAATACGAAGCCGGCACAACGTTCAATTTTGGCGGAAACCAATCGTCATCCACTTCGTCCGGGTTTGCTAATATCAGTTTAAAACGACAGATATTTTCGCTGAGTTTCGATCTGTATGACAAACAGTATCATTTTCCATCACCGACACTGCAGGGATTGTTCCTGAATTCATTCAACGCACTGTTTTCTAAAAATGATGCTGAGGATTATTATCGGTCGGTTGGCGGCACCGTTGAACTGCACTTTGCACCGAATGGTAAGATACGATTCGAATTTGGCCTTCAGTCAGAACGTCAGTTGTCATTATATCAAACGACTAATTATTCATTTTTGTACCGAAATAAATTATATGCGTACCAGCCATCGATCATCAATGGAAGAATGAACTCATTGAAACTTTCATATTGGTACAATTCAACAGCAATCTTTGGTCTTGCAAAGAATGCCTTTTCATCGTCGGGAACCGTTGAACATGCAGGAAATATTATCGGGGGAGCATTTGATTTTACAAAAATGAGTTTAAAAGCGAGAGCAAAGATCGCAACAATGAAATTGGAAGAGCTTGTTTTCCCGCCAGCATTGGGTTTTCAGATCCTTGGTGGTACCGCATTCGGCAATCTTCCTCCACAGCGGTACTTTGAACTCTATTCTAAATTTGAAGCATTCGCTGGATACGGAATGTTGAAAGGCTTATCCCGTCGTGAATTTTACGGCGATAGATTCATCGCAATTACTGTTGATCATAATTTCC
The DNA here is from genome assembly GCA_025355705.1 of Bacteroidota bacterium. Classification (GTDB taxonomy): domain Bacteria; phylum Bacteroidota; class Ignavibacteria; order UBA10030; family UBA8401; genus UBA8401. The sequence goes on from JANXZD010000357.1 coordinate 6,443, forward strand.
GCCGCGTATTGTTTGCTCCGCTCAATATCCAATGGCTGATGGAATCGAATCTTGAGATGATCGTTGAAGCAAATGTTGCGCAAAGCTGGTTAT
>JANXZD010000372.1 GCA_025355705.1 Bacteroidota bacterium
GTCGATTTGAGCAGAACATTATTAAAAGAAAAGATTTGGGAATAAAAATCTCTGTAGCAATTACTTTTTATGAACTCATCACTATATGAATGTAACGTTGTGCACCATCGACTCGAACCGTTGAAGAATCGGTTTGTGTACAAGGTCTATTTCTTTCATTTGGATCTTGATGAGATCGATGTGCTTCATTCGAAACTGGTGCTATTCAGCCGGAACAGATTTAATCTCTTTACATTCAAAGATTCCGATCATATGAACTTCGGGAAACCGACATTAAAAGAGAATATCATTGAATATTTGCGGCAAAATGGAATTGCATTGAACAAAGGAAAGGTATTCCTTGTTACCAATGTACGAACATTCGGGCATATCTTTAATCCGGTTTCGTTCTATTATTGTTTTGATGAACAAGGGAAGCCTGTTTGCGCAATACCGGAAGTAGGAAATACGTTTGGTGAAATGAAACCCTATCTATTGCGCGGTACGGATCGAAGTGAGGGCGGATTTAGAAAAATGATGAAGAAATTCTTTTACGTTTCACCATTCATCGAACTTGATACGACGTTCGATTTCAATCTGAAGATTCCGGAAGAAAAAATCCACATTACGATCGATGATTACAAGGATGGAAAAAAGATATTCATCAGCGCGGTTTCAGGAATAAAAAAAGAATTGACAGATCTTCGGCTGTTGTGGTATTCAATTCGATTTCCGTTTCTGACACTACAGATCATAACGAAGATCCATTGGCAGGCGTTAAAATTATATCGTAAAAAACTACCATATCTAAAAAAATCCGATCATCCGGAACTACAAAAAGAGGTTATTGTATGGAACAAGTAAAAGAGCGTTCACTTTCTGATGTGCTAACATCCGGAAGACGAATATCCATTTACGAAAAGACCGCGTTAAAACTGCTGGCGAGTTTAAAAAAAGGAAGTTTGACAGTAACGCTTTCGGATGGGACAATTATCCGAATGGGAGAAAGGGATTCAGCGTTCAAAGCAACTTTGCGATTGAATAACCCTGATATATTCCGTAAAAGTATTTTGTACGGCGATGTCGGCTTTGGTGAATCGTACGTGGATGGAGACTGGGATACGGATAGCATAGCTAATTTTATTTCGTGGTGGATATTGAACTACGAAAATAATCCATCCCTTTCGGGTTCCAAGAGAAAATTCTCTCCGATGGGAATATTGCAGATGTTCGATCGAATGTCGCACCTATTTCGTGCTAATACGAAAACCGGAAGCCGAAAAAATATTTCAGAGCATTACGACCTCAGCAATGATTTTTATTCGCTTTGGCTTGACGATACTATGACGTATTCTTCCGCTCTCTTTAATAGAGAAGGGATGACTCTGCCGGAAGCGCAATTTGAGAAATATGACCGCTTATGCAGAAAAATGAAATTGAATGTCAATGATCATGTTTTAGAGATTGGTACGGGTTGGGGTGGATTTGCTGTTCATGCAGCGAAGAATTATGGATGTAAAATTACAACGATTACTATCTCCAAGGAACAATTTGAATTTGCAAAAGCTCGTTTTGAACGCGAAGGTGTTGCAGATAAAATAGAACTACGACTTCAGGATTATCGCGACATCAATGGAGAATATGATGAGGTCTTATCTATTGAAATGCTTGAAGCGGTCGGGCATGAATTTTTAGAGACATATTTTGCAAAATGTCAAAGTGTTTTGAAGCTGAATGGGTTGCTTGCGGTTCAAGTCATCACCTCTCCGGATTCGCGTTACGATGAATTCCGTACAGGAGTCGATTGGATCCAGAAGCATATATTCCCCGGCTCGCTTCTTCCATCGATTGGCGCGATGAATTCAGCGGTCAACAAAACGGGAGAGATGCATCTGTTAGATGTAAAAGATTTTGGGACCGATTATGGGCGTACGCTTTCTCTATGGCGAGAAGCATTCAACAAAAAGATCGGTCAAATTAAAGAACTTGGTTTTGACGACCGATTCATACGGAAATGGAATTATTATCTCAGTTATTGCGAAGCGGGTTTTGCAATGAGGAATATCTCGGTTGTTCAGTTGGTCTACACTAGACCAAATAATATAACGTTGTAGTTAAAAGAAAGAATGTCTAGTAAAGACATAGGTGAATTATGAACCATTCCCGTGTAATGGTGTTGGTTGGTTTACTTGTATTTGTCGGAAGGATTTCTATGGCTACCGAGGAACCAAAATATAAAGTGCTCAAAGTTGATGGTGA
>JANXZD010000390.1 GCA_025355705.1 Bacteroidota bacterium
TTCAAATCTCGAAACCGGTTGTTGGAATATTTTATAACGAAGAAACAGCACCGGAAATGAATTTGACGTCTCATCTTTTTGTAGATAAAACCGTAAAGTTCTTTTCATATCAACTTGGGATTACGATAAATGAAAAATTTATCCTGAATATGATATATGCACCGAAAAAAGAAGAATGGACAACAGCATTATCTTTTGTGTATTGATGTCTTCTCTAATTTAACGCCAGGTTTATCCGATTTCATTTTACAATAGTCATAGAAAAAAGAGATAAATATCTCTTAATCCGTTCTCCTTCAGCAATACTTAGCTTTGATTTTATATTCATCACTGGAAGAATTGAATTCCACTTACCAGTAGAATATTGATTTGGAATATGTAAACTATGGCACCCTGAACATTTTAAAATATACAATTCTCGATCAGAACATAATTGTTCTCTGGTGACACCACTCCATTGCATTTGAGCTCTTGTTACATCGGTTTCAGAGATAATTGGAATGGAAGAGACACAGCTAACAAGAAGGAATACAAGCAAAACAAGGAATTTTTTCATAAAGACTAAATATGAAATGAGAGCAGTAAACGGGTTTGAAATTTTTCAAACTCATTTAAATCTAATTGTTTTCCAGGTGTGGATATTCCTTTAAAACTTGAAATCTGAGGAAGAAACGAAAGTGTAGTCCACCATGCCTCTGTTGAATAGGAGAATGTTAAACCGGCAAACAATGATGAGTGCTCCAAAGAATTCGAAAAGAAAACATTTTCATTTCGTAATTCAATACCGGCTCCAAAACCATTCGTAAAAATATAAGCAGCAGCAAGATCGGATATTAATTTTATCTCTTCAGAGATTACTTCGCTGCCATTCACAACATTTGATTCCGATTCAAATTCACCCGCAAAATCAAGAGCGACAAGGACATTTTGCAATTGCTTATCAAAAATAAGTTTTCCTTCAATTTCATATTCGTCAGTTCCCAATGTTCCTTCTCCGTAAATAGCAAAACCAATTGGATCAGCAGCACGATCGAGGATCTTATATTTCCATTCCGATGAAATGCTTGCAGCAAAGGAACTTGTTTTATTTCCCCCAGGATTGATTTCATTATCGTCCTTTGTTTTTGAAGTGTAATTAAGATAAAACGCAGACATGACATTGGAAGCAACTCCAAATTCGTATTCAACGCGTTGATCGAGTCTTCGATAGTAGTATTCACGTCCACGACGGTCAGTATTCCAGATTTCAATTTCCTTAGCACTGTTTGGAAGAACTGATGTTTCGTATGTGTATCCAAATCGACGCTCATTTGCGTAACTGTTGTTTGCTGAAATAATACTGAACAAAAAAAATAGAACGATAATTGAGCATAAGCTTTTCATAAATATTTTAGATTAGTTAAAGAATATTCAAATAGGTCTGTTAAGAGCCTATTTAGATTTAAAAAAATAGATTTGCCTTACCTACGTAATTTATATCGTTGTCGTTCTCTGATCTCAACAAGCGCGCAATTCCCACAATCTTTTTTGTGCTTTCTGTTGTGCATCTCGTAGCGCACAAGTAAAATAATGGTGACTGCAACTATTAATAAGGAGGAAATTTCTTGCCAGTGCATTATGAGATAATCCATAATCCCACCCGATAAGTAATGAAAGTTCCAACATAGGCCAGAACGGACATGTACGCAAATTGAAACGCAGGCCATTTCCATCCATTTGTTTCTCGTCGCATTACAGCAATTGTTGACATACATTGCATCGCTAAAACATAATACACCATCAAACAAATTGCGGTTAATGCCGTAAATTTTGGAAGTCCGGTTGCTGGATCAATTTCCTTTTGAATTTGTTCTCGTAACGAAAAAGAATTGTTGCTCCCGCTCTCCATGTTATAAATCGTTCCCATTGTACTGACGAACACTTCGCGTTGTAATAACGAACTGACGATACCAATTCCAATCTTCCAGTCAAACCCAAGAGGAGTTAATGTCGGCTCTATGAAATGTCCAACCTGTCCGACAAAACTATGCGCAAGTTTTTCAGACGGAGTTCCATTCTCAATCTTTGGATAAGTTGCCAGAAACCATAAGATTATCGAAACACCAAGAATAATCGTTCCCGCACGTTTCAAAAATATTCGTGAACGTTCCCACATATGAAGTAATGTATTTTTTAATGAAGGCATTCTATATGGTGGTAATTCCATAATAAAGGCGGGAGATTGACCTTTTAATATCGTCTTTTTGAAAATAAACGCCATGACCAATGCCATCGTCAATCCGAGTAAATACATTGAAACAAGTACTATTCCAGCGAGACTAAAAAATCCAAGAATAGGTCTGTTCGGAATGAATGCTGCGATCATCAAAGCATAGACAGGCATTCGAGCACTACAACTCATTAATGGTGCGACAAGCATTGTTACCAATCTATCTTTCGGACTTTCAATTGT
>JANXZD010000402.1 GCA_025355705.1 Bacteroidota bacterium
GCAGATGCAAGAGCGGCAAAAGAAACGGGAAATGATCGTTGCGACAGTACGGAAACATATTTCGAATGCCGAGACGTTAGCGAAACAATTGAAATTTACCGATGCCCTTCGTACGATCACGCGTGCAACCGTCTTGGATCCGATCAATGAAGAACTTCAGGATTGTGAACGACGTATCCTTGCAATGCAGGAAGAATATTACCGACAGGAAGAAGAGAACAAGCGATCCCTCCAAGCTCAAATTCGCAGTCAGCAGGAAGAGGAACTGAAACGGATTGAGATTACCGATCGAGAACGAGTGTTGCTTGGTGAGACAGAAGAGACGCGAGAACGTCAGCATGCGGACAAACAAAAGATTCAGCAATACTTAGTTCGGGCACAACAGTTCCTTTCCGAGCATCAATTTGAAGCTGCGCTGGGAGAAGTAGCTCTTGCATTTATCATCAACCCGTTCGATGATGATGTGAAACAGATTGAGCATTCAATCATGACCGAACGCGAGGTATTCCAACATCAGGAACGTGCTCAGATCCAACAAGTGCAAGATGATCAACAGAAAAATATAAATTCAGCCAATGCAAAGATCCAAATGCATCTGATGGAAGCGGAACGCCTCCGATCCCTTCGACATTTCAGCAAGGCATTCAACGAAGTTGCAAAAGCATTCATTCTGGACCCGTTGAACGAGCAGATCCAGGAATATGAACAACAGCTCCAAAGTGAATTTGATGTTTTCTTATCCGAAGAACATCAGCGGCGTGATAATGAAGAAAATGTGAAAGCAATCAATCGGAACATTCAACATGCTGCCGAGCTGTTAGAACGTGATCTTTTTGAAGAGGCATTAGCCGAAGTCTCCAGTGGGCTGGCGATCGATAAGAACAATCAACATTTATTAGAGATGAAAGATCAAATCACCGCTGCGTCCCTTCGATGGCAGGAACAACATCGCGAAGAAACCCGCAGTCTGGAGATTCAAAAATTATTGGTCGTTGCACGAGAATATTTAGTGGTTGAAAAATTTGATGAAGCGAGGATTGCGGTGAACAAAACGTTAGAATATGAGCCGCGGAACGCGGAAGCATTATCGTTATTGTCGGACATTGAATCAGTATCCGTTCAAGCTGCCGAACTTCGTACTGCTGAGTTGCGAAGCGAACGGGTCGCTGCTCATCTTGCAGCAGCACATGCATTTTTGATGTCGAATATCCTCGACAAGGCATTGGTTGAGATCCTTACGGGATTAATGATCGATCCGAACAACGAAGAACTCCAAAAACTTGAACAGCGTGTGACGGCGCTTCATGATGCAAAAATATCGACGACTCATCAGCCGTCGTCCACAATGTCTTCGCCTCAACATATCTCTAAGGATGAACAGGAACGATTGATCCGCATCCATATTCGTGTCGCCTCCGAGTTTCGATCACAGCATGAATTCAGCAAAGCACTTGATGAAGTTGCCCATGGTTTGACGGTCGAGATGAATAATCGCGAGCTGCTTCAACTGGACAGCGATATCCGTGCCGAACAAGAAGAGCACGACATCAAAGCAGCGCAAGGTCTTAAACTTATTTATTCCAGCACGAAAGCAGCGGGATAATGTCCATCGATCCATTACAGACGTTCCTTCGTGAAGCTCAGCACGAAGTGCTTCGCCATCAATATGCATCTGCATTAAAGATCATTCGCGAGGCGAAGATCATCGATCTCCATAACATCTATCTTTCCGCATTGGAGCAATTCGTCGCAAAACTTCCCCCGACCACATCCGCAGAATTTTCCGAAGAACGGTCGATGGAGAATGAACTCATCCTTTCGTTATTGATCGATCGTTCACTTCACGATAAAGAGCGGAGAACTTCCAAACGGTTGGATGGATTCTCTGCTCCGGATGAGCGGACAGTAATGATTGAAAAAGTAAAGAATCTGTATTTTCAGCGCGCCGATGAATGTATCGAGAAGAAAGAATATGGAAGAGCGTTGGAAGAGATCCAGCGGGTATATTTTTTCGACCCGCTGAATTTTGTCGCCACGGAATATGAGCAAAAGATCGCTCAGCTTGCCGAACTGAATAAAAAATAATATTCCGAAATTATTTTGCTATCGAAACCAACCGTGCCAATGTTCTGACCGTTTTTGGATCAATCGTGAACGATTTAACATCGATCTTATCGTTTCTCATATCTCTGAAATATAACAATCCTCGAACCGATCGTGCCGTCGTCATACTTTCAATGATCTGCTTGCTGCCTACCACCAAAAATTTTATGACATGTTTTGCGTCATTCTCATTTCGAAAACCGGTCTTTTGAATTTTTAATTCGGCAGACGGTTTGCCATCGATGATGAATTGCACATGCGTGTTTGCCGGAAGATTGGGCTTTAATGCAGCGTTGAACTTTCCGATCTCTTCGAATCGGATCGCATACAACGGATCACGGCCCTGCCGGATCTCGAAATCAGGATTGAACACAAGTTCGTACCCTAAGAGACCCACCGTTCCAAGTTTATGCTGTACCGGTACCGGTGTTGTGAACGTCATCCATCGGCCGGGACCATGCTCTTGTATAGTATAGATATCATCATTTTGTGAAAATCCGGCAGAAGTGAAAAGACAGAACATCGAAATAAACAGGAGGGAAATTTTCATAGTGTAACTCCGAATCAATATTATTACGATGATGGTGGTCGGTATTTGTTTCCTACAAACTGCAGGGTGATGCAACCAAGGCACCAAGAGTTGACTGTGGTGTAGTTTTCTTTGCAAAATATCCATTAAATATGCATTAAAGTAGCGAAAATGCAGTACATTGTAAAGCGAACAAAAAATATTTTTTGTAAACTCTCATTGTTTGTTTGCGTAACTTAATGCCGAATACTGTCGTAATACTTCAACCGATTTCTTCCCTTGATAATTGAATGACAACTTTCTTCCACAGAACGAATATCTATAGAATACTGCTGGTATTGCTGATATCCTTCCTTTGTATCCTTTCCGGGATAACGTTCTATGCTTTTTTTAGCGCGCCAACCGATGAAAATGTCTTCCGGGATTCTTTGTCGCATCTTATGGTCGTG
>JANXZD010000448.1 GCA_025355705.1 Bacteroidota bacterium
TGTTGATCGCGTCGGGAAGATTTTCTGCTTGTGCAACTTCACGTAAGGTTTCTGAGATCTTTTCAATAAGTTGATCTTTGAATATTTGCATTTCCGATGTTGGAGAAAACCCTGCGTTTCCCATAAAACGAAATGCATCTGACACTGCGCGAATACTATCAATACGTGAAGAAATTGAAATTGGTCCTCGTGAATATGCTTCATCGGTCGAAGCAATGGTGATGGCATCAACCTCAAGTGATGCAGCCAGCGCGGCATGATACGAAGTTGCATTTGCAGATTGAACACGATCCTCCGTTTGCGTCATGAACGCGATCGGTTCACCGGGCCAAATCGGACAATCAACAATTTCTCTTAAAGCGAGGATCTTAGCAGCGTTGTAATCAACGTAATTCAATTTCATTTGACCATTTAAAACAATATGAGGTCCGTAACAAAATAGCGGTTTAAGGATTGCATCCGTTCCGAGTTTTTTCCCAAGCATTACATTGATGAGTAAACCGGCGAGAGTTTTCCATGCGGGAACGCCGCTTAATTCGTCATTTCCCGGAATATCAAAAGCCATGTTATAACGCCCTGCTATTTTGATCGATTCGATTCCATCTATAGTTAAGCGTTCAGGATCCGTTCCTGCACCGAGCGATCCGTAGACAAGATCAATTTTTGTAAGATCGGCTCCGGCTTCTCCGGCGAGCAATGTTGTTTCCGGAGTGTTCAATCCGCGGTGTGCTCGGACTGTTAACAATGTTGCCGGATCAAGCCACTGTTTCATCAAACGAATATTCTCGAGTGAAGTAATTGTTCCATCATTCTCATGCGTCAACATTCCTTCCAGTAAACCTTCAAAACGCGCTTCCCACGATGGATTGATGATGAGAAATCCGTCGATACCCCAGCGTTCGCATATTTTTCCGTGAGTGATATCCATGATAGGACAACCACTTCCTAAAAATTTAAAGACAAGTGGTTGGCGGTCATTGTGTTGGATTTTGACAGCATGATGAGCAGTGTGCGTACTTAGCATCTGCTCGAGATTATGCAATTCCTCATTGGTTACAAAGCGAACACCTTTTGGGAATTGATATTTGGTATTTCCATCAACGATTTCTCTATCACTTAACAGATTGTACTCTGTTTGCAAACCTTTGCGGTGTGAGTCGTTTTGAGAATGTATCAATTCTTTGCGAAGGTGAGCACGTTTTATTCCCGGGGATGTTTTTCCTTCAGACCAGCGGAGAGTTTTTTCAACAATTTGTTCAAGAAGTGTTTCGATCTCTTTATGATGAAACTTATATGAATGGCTTGCTGAAATAATTTTTTTATTTTTTTTTATTGTTGTTGAATGTTGTTCAATTGTTCTTCCCTCAATGTATGCAAGAATACTTTCTATCGAAGAATGTTCGTCAAACCCTTTGTCGAAACCGAGTTCTGCGGCAAGTTCGGGTGTTATAGCCTTTCCCCCGATAACAATTTTTGATTGATCACGGATTCCCGCGGCATCCATTTGATCGACAAATCGCGCAAGCAATTCTGCAATGCCGTATCCAAGCGTACGGCTGATTAAAATGAAATCATACTGTTCACTCGCAGCTTTTTTTATGATACTTTCTATCGGAAGATCGGGTGCGAGAAGTTCTGTTCTATGTCCGTGTTTCGATAATTCAACAGTGATGAGTTTAATGCCGACATCGTGAACAGGATCGAGCGGTACGCAAAGAATCTTTTTTAGTTGCATTGTCTGTGGTTCCATTTTTTTAAGTCCCAAACTATAAATGACAATTTGTTTAGAAGCAAAACAGCAGTTCGTCGATTTACTTCAGCCAACGATAGGAATTTCCAGGCTTATAAATATATTTACGAAGACGGACACGCATCCCATACCCGTCAAATTCTTGGAACATGATGTCAACATCGCCGAGATTCATTTCTTTACCGAGTTGCAACGCAAGACGTTTACCTTCCTGTTTGTCGCTACAGACGAGATATGTTTCAATATCAAGTCCATCCATAATTTTATCGAAAGCAAATTCATTTTCCATTGATCACCTTTAAAAATAAAAATGCTTCTCTTCTTCAATACTCAGAAGAAGAGAAGCAAGGGTGAAATTATTGTTGTTCAAAAATACCGGAATGTTCGCAAATGATTTCAAGGAGCATCACTAAGCCGCGAACGACCATGTGAGCCCGTTCCGGAATGAGCTGACCTTGATTGTCAGATGTTCCTAGTCCGGGAGAGATGAAAATATTTGCGTCATACGAAATTGTCGGAATGATTCCCATCTGTGAGCAACCATCCTGCAGTAAGTTTGAACCTGCGTACATATCTTCAATGGAGAAAATCGGGATTCCAAGTTTTCCATTCTTCCAGCTATCTTCGTAATTGATCTCGACAGCACAGCTATTGTAACTCTTCGTGATCTTGAAGAATTGTTTTATGCGTGGATCGATCTTAGCGAATTCAGCAACAACTACTTCATACAGATCATCAACAGTCTTGGTAACATTCTTCGGATTATCTCGGAGCAGTTTCAATGCAGCCACCATTCCGGAGAGAGATTCTTTTCCAGGATCGAATGCAACATATGCCGCTTTGCCGTATGAACCGGTTGTTCCATAACGATTTCCGTGAAGACCCATTGCGCGGCGTATTGGAATCATTGCTTCTTCTTTTCCAATGATCAATCCACCGTGCGGAAAACTCGGCGCTTTATCAATACTATAGATCATCACATCGGCACCGATTTTTTTGATACTTGTTCCGACAAGAGGAAGTCCCCAAGCGTTATCAATGATGTAAGGAACATTGTATTCTCTTGCAAGTTGTGCAATTCCTTTTGAAAGATTTGGAGTTCCATCGGCATCTCTATCGCCATAACCATATCCGGGAGTATCATAACCAAGTGAAGCAAATCCTGATACCAATGTTTCATTTCGTTTTGCAGCTGAAC
>JANXZD010000451.1 GCA_025355705.1 Bacteroidota bacterium
CGACGTTAACAGGATTGTTGTGCTGTCATAACCAAGCGCAGGATAATCACCCCAGCCCGGCGTAGCGGAATCTCCCATTGCAATGGCAGAAGTGTTCCACATGTACCACTTACCCATCGCATTGTCTGTTTCTGAAACAGCAATAAGATGACGATGATCAGTCGTTGTCGGACTTGTCATCCACAACATTACAAAGCGTTTTGAATATTGATCGAAAATAATTTGAGGATCGTTTGGACCAGAATTTGGTGCAACAGAATTATAAAATGCTTGTGCCGTAACAGTCTTTAAAATCGATCCCGTACTCTTATCAAATATTCTGAATGATGTATTGACCATTACAATAATATGGTTTGTACCAACAGCAGAAATCGGGTCTGGCGGTATTGAATTCGTTTGTGCAATTCCAAGAAAGCCTTTTTGAATTACAGGGCGAGAAACGGTTGCAGTAATTGAACTGTAATCTTCAATATAGTTTGATCCTTCAATTCCGGTAGCTTGAATTTCTTTATTTCGAAGTTTTAATTTTGAGACAGGAATCAATTCTGGTTCCGGATTTTCGGATGCTTCATTTTCTTCACCATTCAAATCTTGTTTCAGAAGGAAATTTGAGAAAGTACTCATATCAACCATGCTTCCGGTTGCAACAGATCCCAATTTTGGGCCTTTGTAAAGTGCAAATGGCGGTGGTGGAGTAGCATAATAAACTTTGAAAACCAGATCACCGCCTGTTGGAACACCACCACTTGTACCGCCTCCGTTCCATTCACCAACAAGAAAATAATATTCCGTCCCTGATTTAACATTCATAAATAACGATGGTTGTCGAATAACACCGTCAACAGAATCATCAGCACAAACCACTTCGGTAAGATTACCACATGTGCCGGTATATACGGAAAACATAATATCATATTCTGCTGGAGTACTTCCCACCATGCTAATTCTAATACTTGTATCTTTGGCGGCAGTATATTTAAACCAAACAGTTTTTCCTAAACCTGCCCCGACATCATTGCAACTAATTACCGCATCGCTTGGGTTCGGAGTTGCGATGCGAGTATCTTGTGTTGTTGAATACGGAAGCGAAGAAATCACAGTCGCCGTTGCACATTCATCATTAGGTGCCTGTGCGTAGATTAATGAAGAGAGTGCTACAATAAAACTTGTGAGCAGTAGAAAACGTTTCATGGTATATCTCCTATATATGGGGGTTATTATATGAATTTCTATTTTAATATAGAAAGGTCGGAATTAAATGCAAAGATAAATTTTTATTTAAGAAGTATCATTTTTTTTGTGTCAACAAATTGGGAGGCGGATAATCGATAATAATAGACACCAGACGCGTAGTCAGAGGCATTAAATGGTATTCTATACTCCCCTCTATCTTGATAGCTTTGAATTAAAGTTTGGATTTCTTTTCCAAGCATATCATACACCTTCAGAGTAACAAATGCCGGTTGGGAAATCGAATATCGAATTTTTGTGACAGGGTTAAAAGGATTTGGATAGTTTTGTTCTAATGAGAACGAAGTTGGAGTTTGATGTGAAAGTTCGCTGCTAACATTCAACATAGTAATTTCCGGCGATAAAAATTTAATGACCCGCTCCATTACTATATTTCTTTTAACTGAATCAGAGATGGATTCAAAACCGCCAAAACCAAAATAAACAACCTTAAATTCTTTTGAATAACTTATCGCTCCATTTTTCCCGACAAAGTCTCCACCATTGTAGATAAAACAATAATTCGATCCATTGATTGGATCAATCACATCCGGAAATTGTTCTGAAGACGATCTTCCTGGTTGGTTTCGTACAATCGTCATATTTTCGCTGATACTATTTCCTGAAACACCTGTAAGATTATTATTCTTAGCATCATCGGAAATATATTTTGCTTTCAGATATTTCTCGTAGAATATTTTTGACGCACCGTTTGAAAGTAAGAATTCGCTTCCAGAAGAGTCTGCTAAATCCCAGCCAATATCTTGTCCCGATAGAAATAGACCCCCTCCACTATTCAAGTATGCTGTGAGAATATTTCTATCGGAAATATCCAACGAAGGGAATGCCCATTCGCATGCCCACACAACAACTTTATATTTTTGCAGATAATCAAATGGCAATTCACCTTGAGAGTTTCGATTCCAAGTATCAAAAGTGACTCCAAGATGCTTGAGCGCATTAAAATAATATTGTTCTACATTATTCAACCCATCGTCATCATCAACAAACAGAAGTTTTGCACTAATTGTTAATTCGAATGGTAATTCTACCGAATACCCGGCATCTGATGTTATTGTGATGGTAAACAGGATCGTTTGAGGTAAAGCACTTGCATTAATGTTAATCGTGAAACCTTCATCAAGGCTTCCATGCTGAGAACTATCCAAATGTGAGATACCATATACTGTTCCGTAGTGAGATTTATTTTTTGTAATTGATATAGCTGAGTTATTTGAACGTAATTCTGCTTCTGCATTCAATGCATCTCCCCATTCATTTCGTATGATGCAATTTATATTCACAGTTTCTCCTGGATCCAACAATCTGTTTCCGTTTCCATTTTTACTATCATCAACACTAACTGAGATAATTTTAAATTTCGGTTTTGCAACTATTGTTTCAGTTAATGCCCTCAATGCATTGATTCTTCCTGATCCGAGTTTTTTAACGTATAAGGGATTCTTCGAATCGATATTATCGGCAGTTCCAACAATTTGAAACATAATCTGAGAAGGAGTCCAATTTTTATGTTGCGATTTGATTAATCCCGCAAGCGATGCAACTAACGGACTTGACATAGATGTACCTTGAAATTGTACATATTCTTGATTTCCGTAAAAAGTTGATGGATGAATAATCGTGCTTAAGAATCCTTGAAAATTACCTGAACTAAAATCTCCTCCGGGTGCAGAAACATCAACAGAACTATTGAATGTTGAATAAGATGCTTTTTTATCTTCACTATTTGTTGCTGCAACAGAAAGAGCCCAACTTTGCGAACCTAGCACAGCTGATTCATCACTGCTGCTATTTCCTGCGGAGTTAACAATCACCACACCATTTTTGAACGCGTATTTCGCACCATCAAGCACTGCACCAGTAGTACCAAAACTAAGATTACAAATTGACGCACCATTCTCTGCAGCATACACAAACGCTTTTGCCATATCCGATGCGTACCCTAATCCATTTCCATCTTTTGAATGCCATCCAATTCGAAGTGGCATAATTTTACAGCCCCAGGCTAATGAAGCAATACCGATACCATTATTCGTCGTACCCGCAGCGATACCCGCAACATGTGTCCCGTGTCCGTCAAAATCCATCGGATCATTATCTTGAGTTGTACTATCCTCTCCAGGAAATGCATCAAAAGTATTTTCCACAAAATCCCAACCGCGCACATCATCGATAAATCCATTTCCGTCATCGTCAATATTATTTCCTGGAATTTCATTTACATTTTTCCAGATAGATGGTGCCAAATCCGGATGATCCCAATCAACTCCTGTATCGATAATCCCAATAACAACATCAGAATCTCCTTTTTGAATGTTCCACGCTGAATCAGCATGAATAATTCCAAGAGGATAGATTTGATTGACCAAAGGATCGTTCGGAATAGAATGGGAATGAAGAATATAATTTGGTTCAGCATATTCCACTGAAGGTTCTTGAGATAGTTCCCGAGCAAGCAATAGAAGATTTGTCGATGCAGAGGTTTTGAATATAAAAATTCGTTCAAGCACTTCTCTGCCGACCATGACATGTTTTGGAACAGAGGTAATTAAACGATCAATGGCTTGCACCGAGTATTTTGTTTTTAATGAAAGAAGCTCAGAAGCAATTTCAATTTTTCGGTAGGTTGGAGCCGTTAATTTCATCTTAACAATAAGAACACCGGGTTGCCATTGTTTCTCTTGCAGACTATATGGAACATTGTTCTTTGCCGAAAGAAAAGTAATGCCAACACAGAACAGTAAATAAATTCCGTAAGCAGGTCTCATCATAGGATGTTTTACAATTCATACACTGTACGAAGCAAAGTAGCAAAGTGAACTATTTTTGTCTTCACATTGTGTTGTGAACAACCATATTCAATTTGAGTGAGACATCCGGGATTATTTGCAACAAGAAATTCGGCTTGGATTTGTTGAATGTTTTCCATTTTTCTAGCGAGAATTTTCATTGAATCTTCATGCTGAGTGACATTGTAAATACCAGCACTTCCACAACACCATGAAGCTTCGTTCAGTTCAACAAAATCAATTCCGGGGATCGACTTGATAAGATCGCGTGGTTCTTTGGAAATTTTTTGTGAATGGATGAGATGACAAGCATCATGGTATGAAACACGATGCGAAAATTTTTTGATCGGTGTTCTCATCCCTATTTCATGAAGAAATTCAGTAATGTCTTTTACTTTTGATGAAAGAAGTGCTGCTTTTTCTGAATACTCAATATCGTCGTGAAGATAATGTCCGTATTCTTTCATTAACGCGCCACATCCGGCAGAATTCATAACAATTGCATCAAGATCGTGCTTCAAAAATTCATCAATGTTCTTTTTTGCAAGTTCACGAGCAACTTCAAAATCTCCGTAATGCGCCTGTAACGATCCGCAACAGACTTGTTTCTTTGGAATGATCACTTTACAGTTATGATGGAGCAACACTTTAACAGTATCTTCATGAACATGTGCAAATGCAACATTCATAATACAGCCGGAAAGAAAACCAACCGTATATTTTGGAGCATCATGTGGAAAAATAACCTCGGGATAAATATCATCAAAAAATCGCCCGTCGATTCGCGGTGCAAGAAACTGTAGTTTGAATAATTTAGGAAAAAGTTTTTTTACGATTAAAGAATTTTTGAACAACCTCTCAAATCCGCTGGATTGATAGATTCCCAAAAGGTTGCAGACAATTTTTAGAAGGTATTTTTTTGAAAGAACATTTCGCAGGAATATCCATTTCATTGTCAATGCAAACTCTGAATCTTTTCTTTGAACACGAATTTGGTTTCTGGCTGACTCTACCAATGAACCGTACTGTACTCCTGCGGGACAAGCTGTCTCACACGCCTGACAATCCAAACAAAAATTCATTTCATCAACAAAACCCTGCGTTATATCCAATGATCCTTCAGCAACTGCTTTTATCAATCGTATTCGTCCTCGCGGAGAAGATTTTTCTCTACCGGTTAAAGCATAGGTAGGACAAACGGGCAAGCATAAACCACAATGCATGCAATTGGTGAGAACATCATCGCTTGGGATATCAATTCCAATAAAATTCGAATTTTCTATTTTCATTTGTTAGATGTCAAACACTTTTCCGGGATTTAGAATATTGTTCGGATCCAACGCCTTCTTAATAGACCGCATAGTTTCAATGGCAGTATATCCTGTGACGAGATGTAAGAATTTTTTCTTTGCAAGACCGGTGCCGTGTTCGCCTGTGATCGTCCCGCCAAGTTTTACCGCCTCTATAAATATTTCTTCATACGCTTTTTCTGCACGACTGATCTCATCGTGATTGCGTTCGTCGGTTAAACATGTTGGATGTAAATTTCCATCTCCCGCGTGACCGAATGTTCCGATCATTATATTATATTTTTTAGCAATCTCTGCAATCTTATCGAGCATTGTTGCAATCTCACTTCGCGGGACAGTGATATCCTCAAGAATTGTGGTAGATCTTACACGTGCCAGAGCAGAAAATGCTGAACGACGTGCTGTCTTTAACTTCATCGCCTCTTCAACTGTTTGAGCTATTATAACCTCAGTAGCATTATTTTGTTTACAACACTCTACAACATTGGCAGCTTCCTCTTCTACAACCGCACGGTGTCCATCAACTTCAAGTAATAATAACGAATTGATATTTGTTGGAAGACCAATGTGTGCAAATTCTTCAACACAGCGGATGGTTGTATTATCGAGAAATTCTACAGTGCAAGGAATTATTTTTTTTGAAATGATAGCTGAAACTGTCCTCCCGGCATCGGCTTGCGTATCGAAATATGCAAGCATTGTTTTACTGGTTTCCGGCTTAGGAATTAATTTGAGCAAAATCTTTGTAAAGATACCCAACGTACCTTCGGAACCAATAAAAAGATCTTTGAGATTATATCCGGCAACATCCTTTACTGTTTTCCCGCCGCACATGATAATCTCTCCGTTAGGAAGTACAACTTCTAATCCCATAACATAATTTTTAGTGACACCATATTTTAATCCACGTAACCCACCGGAATTTTCCGCAACATTCCCTCCGATCGTACAAATATTCATACTGCCCGGATCTGGTGGGTAGAATAAACCTATTTTTTCAACAGTTTGATGAAGTTGTGATGTGATCACACCAGGTTCAACCCACGCGGTCAAATTCTCTTGATCGATTTCCAATATCTTGTTCCACTGAGACATATCAAGAATAATACAATTTGGAACAGGAATAGAACCGCCGCTTAAACCTGTACCAGCTCCGCGTGGAACTATGGAAAAATGTTCCCTATTTGCAAGCTTAAGAAGTTCACCGATCTGTTCTTTTGTTGACGGACGAGCTATTGCTTCGGGTAGTTGTGAATGCAATGGCGTTCCATCATAAGAATAACTTATTGCATCTTCTTTAGAAGTGAAAAGATTTTCTTTACCAACGACAGAAGAAATTATCAAAAGGATATTTTGAGAAATCGGAGAATTCATAAAAATTATTGAACACGTTTATATCGCACTAAATAGAACTGATTTCCAGGGGTTGAGACAAAAGTTTTTGGTCTCTCATCATTAGAAATATTGTAACAAATAAAAAGATATCCACCGGAAGATTTGTAGATCGCTTTAATGATTTTTCCGTTGTTCGTACCTTCGGTACCACTAAGATCAATTGCCATTGGAACGGAATATGGAAAATATTTCAAAGTTCCCTTTTCAATCTTTCCGCCGAAGATTAATTCATAATTATCATTGTTAACAGTTAATGTAATGGCCGCGATATATTGTTCATCAATATGTTGTCCGCCAAGTTGTGCTTCTACTGCATTCCAGGTTCCGTCAAGTTTCATATGCCCACTATTTAAAAGTTTATAAAATGAAATTGTTTCATCTGCACTTGTTCAGTATATTTATCAGTGCAATTCATAATGAAAGTAACGAAATCACTCCCTAAAATCAATGAATCAGGAGCAGTAATGAAACAAATACAACGACGCTCGTGGGCAGAACCATTCAAAATAAAATCGGTAGAGCCTCTACGAATGACAACACGTGAAGAACGTGAACATATGATTAAAGAAGCAGGTTATAATACATTTTTATTAAAATCACGTGAAGTGTATATCGATCTACTGACCGATAGCGGAACAAATGCGATGAGCGATTATCAATGGGCTGGAATGATGCTTGGCGATGAAGCATATGCTGGAAGTGAAAATTATTATAATCTTGAGAAAGCAGTTCGAGAATATTATGGATACAAGCATCTTGTTCCAACACATCAAGGACGTGGCGCCGAAAATTTAATATCTCAGATTTTGATTAAAAAAGGGGATTATGTTCCTGGTAATATGTATTTCACAACCACTCGCCTTCACCAAGAACTTGCCGGTGGAAATTTCGTTGACGTTATTGTTGATGAAGCGCATGATCCTCAGAACACATTT
>JANXZD010000460.1 GCA_025355705.1 Bacteroidota bacterium
TGTCAATGACGGTGCACCAAATTCGTCGTGCACCGAAGCAATTGCACAACAAAAGATCCGTGTGAATGCGCAGCCGTATGTTGATGTCAATTTTAGAAATATTTTCGGACGGTCGACAACTGTACCGTTCATTGTTGAAAATAATGCAGACAATGATAACGATGAACTGGATTTTTTATGGAGCGGTGTCGGAATAGTCGGAAAGAACAAAGGAAATTCAGTCAATGTCAAACACGATAAAGCTGGAACATATTCCCTGACATTAACGGCAAACGATAGGACCAATACATCCAACTCTACATTCACACAAACCATAACTTATCGTGTGAATGCTGAACCGTTACCGTCATTTAATCTCGTTAAACAAGCTGCGCCTGGTGACACGCTTTTATTAACTGCATCGGTCATCGATGAAGATAATTCTTCTGTTGCTTTTGCGTGGTCCTCTACTTCGGGACAAGAATTGACCGGCAAACAAACGAACATCCAATTCAAAACTCCCGGTGATTATTCCGTTACGCTTACAGCCGATGACGGAGAAGGAGTTGAAAATTCGGTTCAGACCTATACCAAAGAGATCCATATCAATGCTCCACCAATCCCAATGATCACTGCTGAAACGCGTTCAACGTCAGCTCGTCAAAAAATCTCTGCCGAAAAGACAACCGATGCTGACCAGAAAGAACTTGTTCATACTTGGGACTTTGGTGATGGAACAACAGGCATCGGAAAAACAGTGATCCACGAATTCCAGCAAAGCGGACGATATACAATTACGTTAACCGTGGATGACCGACAAAAACAATCGAACAGTATTCAAAAAACATCACATGAATTAGTCATCAATCGTTATCCCTTGGCACAATTTTCTCTCCCGACAAAATGGGAACCGACCCGCCCGCTTCAAGTGGACGGTTCGCACAGTAATGATCCCGACGGCTCAATTGCAGACTATACATGGTTCGTCAATGGGAAAGAGATCGCAAAAGGTGTGAATCCATCTATTACTTTTGATGCGCCGGGCGATTACGCAGTTGCATTAAAAGTGAAAGATAATTCCGGATTTGACGATGCTGTCGGTGTAAAAACTATTCCGATCCATATCAATTACCCTCCGACGGTAAAATGGAAAATGATCCCCGAAGTTGCAGAACCGAATGTTGCTGTTACATTTGATGCAAGTCCTTCGAGCGATCATGAAACAAGAAATCTCAAATCTGTACGATGGAATTTTTCAGATGGCTCAACTGCCGAGGGAATGAAAGTCACAAAAACATTCACTCGATCCGGAGTTATCAGTGCCACGGCAATTGTTGATGATGAAGCAGGTTTTGCAAACTCCGCACAATCATTGAAGAAAAATATTCTCGTAAATTCCTCACCGATCATCGTTACACAGACATTGATCAAAACAAACTCACGACGAATCCTTCTTGACGCAAGCCAGAGCTATGATATTGATAAACACGCCATAAACTTTGAATGGCTGCTTCCCGATGGAAACCGTATTAACAAGGCTGCGTTCACATGGGACGCTCCTTCCGGAGGTGTTCATTTTATTACGCTTACTGCAAATGACGGACAAGGAAGAAAAAATAGCATCACCCGCGAAACAGTAAAACTTCTTATCAATCGCCCTCCTGTCGCTGTTGTTGATTCGTTGATCTACTCCTGTACTGGACAAACAATTCTTTTCAACGGTTCATTATCGTACGATCAAGACGGTGATGCAGTCTCAACAAAATGGGATTTTGGCGATGGCGCAACTACAACGGAAACAAATCCGGCACATGTTTACAAATTGCCAGGCTATTACACGGTAAAATTATTGCTTGACGATGGGTTTGCCGATCAACCAACGACAGCAACAATTCCAATTATTGTTCAAGGATCACCGGTTGCGTATCAAACATTTGCTGACACAACGGTCTGTGTGAACGTACCGCTTGACTTTGACGGCAACCGAAGCAGCGATCCGAACGGACCGATCGGTTCATATTCATGGGATTTTGGCGATGGAATTTCCTCATTCGGTGCAGCAGTGTCACATTCCTATACAAAAGCTGGGATCTATTATGCCACGCTGACAGTTGTCGGCAGCGGAAGCGGAAGATGCAGCAAAGTAAGCCAAGCTACTTCAACAATTCGTGTGATCGAAGGACCGACTGCAAACTTTATCATGCAGGAGCGGGTAAGTATTGATGAGTTAGTGAAGTTCGATCCTGCAATTGCAAAACCAAACGGCACGATCTCTTCGGTCCGATGGAAACTTGGAAAAGATACCGTCATCAATAGTTCTGTATTAGCGCAGATTCAACACCGGTTCAAAAAAGCAGGAATCTATGAAATTGAATTGACCATCGGAATACAATCAACGACAAATTGTAACTCCGCATCAATCATTAAAAAGATCATCGTAAATGACCCGCCGATCATTCTGTGGAATATACCGACCGATGCTGCGTTGGGCGATCAACTAATTTTGGATGCTTCAAAATCATTTGACAATGATGGAATTATTGCCGCCTACGATTGGTCTGTTGACGGCAAGAAGATCGGGTCAACACCAATCGTTACCGTTGCAAATCTTTCGGCGGGGAACCATACAATTTCATTGACAATTACGGATAATTCGCAAACATCATCACAATTTGGGCGGAAAGAAACGACAGTCCGGATCAATTCTAAACCAAATCCGGCATTCTCTCTTCCCGATGCGCTGTATGAAAATGAACTTGTCACATTACGTCCGGATCGACAGACTGATGCTGATGGAGATAATCTACGATTCTCTTGGAAAGTGAACAATGTCTCGGCGTTCGATACCATTCGAATGCCGGCAGGAAGAACCACGATTACATTAACGGCAAATGATGGACGAAATGTTCGTAACTCAATTGACTCTGTGCAAAAAGAATTCTTTGCAATTGCAAAACCGAATCTTGTCATCGATCATCCGCAACAATGGATCGTCGGAACCGAAATCAATGCAAATCAATTATATGGTAATGGAACGATCAATTTTCTGGTGAACGGAATTATTAAACCTTCTTGGAAACCATCTGTTTCCGGAAATCAAGCGGCAACAATTGAGTGGGCACCAAAAGGAACGTCCCTTGCACAATCCACGTTTGCCGTTACCGTATTCGATTCATTGCAGTTCACGGAAAAACCTCCACTGCAAAATATCATTTGGAATCCGTCAAATCCGACGATCATACTCACATCGCCAAATGTCAATCGCCCGGAGAATGCAAAGATCGTCTATGAATGGAGAAAAGGAAAATCATCGTTCGGTGTTGGAAAAGTTGTTGAAGGCCTTTTGAACAGAGGAAAAAATGTGTTCACCGTTCGCGCGATCGATCAGGAAATGCAGGGAGCACATTATGCTGAAGTGGACGTAGTGATTTACTGCGAATAATTTGTTCTTCCAATAACTGTAGCGCTTATAGCGCCACCTACCCCCTGGAAGTGAAGGGAAATTAACTTCAGAGATAAAATCATCCTCAAGATCATAAAATATTTTGAGGATTTTTTATGTCAACAGTGTCAAAAGATAAACCGGTCTTGATTCTGATTTATTTTCATTGAGTGCGTAGCAAAAATACACTACCTTTTTGCACACGTAATTCTTATCAATCTGAGCACGCCATGAAAAAACCTTTGCAATTATTTCCGGTTCCAACCATCGATTCCATTCAACACATGATCATCCATTCAATGAATCACTACGGTGATAAACTTGCTATGGAAGATCTGAACGACACTCCCATTCCCCGGGTAACGTATTCATCACTCGCCAAGAATATTTTTAAATTTGGTACCGCGTTGAAAAAACTCGGCATCAAAGAACGAACGCATATTGCTGTGATAGGCGAGAATAGAGTACAATGGGGGATCAGTTATTTGACCGGGGCGTGTTTCAACTTCGTTACGGTTCCAATCGACAAGAATTTAAGCACAAATGAAATTTTAAACGTCATCCACGAATCGGATGCAGAGGCAGTGATCTTCTCCGGTCAGTTTGAACCAGTCTTTAGAGAGAAACATTCTTCGCTGTTGAAGGTGAAACATTACATTTCTATGGACAGCACTGATTCCGGGGATAATTTTTATTCAATGATGGAACTGATCCAAAATTCAAACGGATGCGCGGTTGATGAACTGCCGAAGATTGAACCAAAAGAAATGTGCGTTATCATATTCACTTCGGGTACACTCGGACGAGCAAAAGGAGTGATGCTGTCACAACATAACATTGCACAAAATCTTACCGCGATGCTTAGCATTTTCTTTATGTACCCTGAAGACCGTTTCTTATCGGTTCTTCCGATGCATCATACATATGAATGTAATTGCGGAATGCTCTGCCCGTTATATGCGGGGTCATCTATTCATTTTGCGCGTTCTTTAAAAACAGTGGTGGATGATCTACAGCGCGTAAAGGCAACAATTCTGCTTGGGGTTCCTCTATTGTATGATAAGATGTTCAAACGAATTCAAAAGGGAATTCGAGAGAAAAGAACGGTTGCTGCAATTTTCGATCCATTGATTCGATTTACTGACACGGCACAGCAATTCGGATGGAGCAGTGCAAAAAAAACAATCTTTAAAGAGATCCATCATAAATTCGGCGGTTCGATCCGTTCATTCATTGCCGGCGGTGCCGCACCCGATCCGTTGGTTGCGAAAGGATTGCGCGATCTCGGATTCAATTTTATCCAAGGATACGGGTTAACAGAAACATCACCAATTCTTGCATTGAATACTCCTTCCAATTTTAAGGATGATGCAGCCGGAATACCGTTGCCCGGTGTTGAGATCATTATCCATAATCCAAATACTGACGGCACCGGTGAGGTATATGCAAAAGGACCGAATGTGATGCTCGGATATTATAAGAATCTCACAGCAACCGCAGACGTGTTCGATGGTGAATGGTTCAAAACGGGCGATATTGGTTTTATCGATCCGGACGGATTCCTGCATATCAGCGGAAGAAAAAAGAACGTGATCATTTCGAAAAGCGGGAAAAATGTTTTCCCAGAGGAGATCGAAGATGTTCTCAACCGAAGTTCTTATATTTTGGAATCGTTGGTGTACGG